>CAMYMP010000395.1 GCA_947259435.1 uncultured Woeseiaceae bacterium | reverse complement strand
CTCGTGCTCGGCGAGGAGATTCGCCACAGTATTCTTTCTCTGACGATGTCTGAGGGAAGTTAGCAGGACAAAGAATGAAGGTCGTATCGTTTTATCGCTTCCTCGATCTCAAAGATCCGCAAACCTTTCGCGATGATCTGCAGGGGCTCTGTGACGAACAGGATCTGGTCGGCACAATACTCGTGGCGACCGAGGGCTTTAACGGCACGATCGCCGGCCGCGAAGATGCTATCCGTGCCGTGCTCTCATGGCTGCAGGATCGCTTCGATATAACAGAGGACCTGGATGCACGCTGGACGGATGCGCAAGAGGCGCCGTTTCGCCGCATGCGCGTAAAGGTCAAGAAGGAAATCGTCACCCTGGGTCGGCCCGATATCCTGCCACACAGGAATACCGGCACGCACGTGCCGCCCGAGCGATGGAACGAGCTGATCGAGGATCCGAATCTCCTTGTCATCGACACACGCAATCATTATGAATTTGAAGTAGGCACTTTTCCCGGCGCGATCGATCCCGGCAACGACAGCTTCAGAGAGTTTCCAGCATTCGCGAAAACACTTGCGGAAACCTCTCCGAAGCGACGGTTAGCGATGTTTTGCACAGGTGGCATTCGCTGCGAAAAAGCAAGTGCTTTAATGCTCGAGCTCGGCTTCGACGAGGTTTATCACCTGCAGGGCGGTATCCTGAATTATCTCGAGAAGATACCTGCCGACCAAAATCGCTGGGACGGCGAATGCTTTGTCTTCGACACGCGTGTTGCGATAGATCGCGATCTTGCGGAGGGCGGCTACGTGCAGTGTCATGCGTGCCGGCGCCCGCTTAGCAGTGAAGACCTTGAGTCACCGGATTACCGTGAAGGTGTTTCCTGCCCGCGATGCGTCAACGAGACTGACGACGACCGCCGTGCCAGGCTCGAAGAGCGGCGCAAGCAGATTTTGCTGGCGAGAAAGCGTGGTGAGGCGCATATAGGCGCAAAAACCCAGCCTGGTTCCTTGCACAGCGCGACTGAAAGGACTAAAAAGGTCTGATGTTCAGAGGTACTGCAGCCCGCCGGAGCCCCGCCGCCCTGAGACCAAAAGTCCTGGGTCTGCTGACGGTGCTGTGGCTGAACATGGCCGTTCTGCCTTGCGCCATGGCATTCGAGAGCGCCGAAACCTGTCCGCATTGCCCGCCCGCGGGCGAGCACGACATGGCATCGCACCATGGGCACGCTGAGGCCAAGGCCCAGCCTGCCTGCGCGACGATGCAAGTCGAGTGTGGCGACCTTGACGCAGCCAGCGTCGATACCCGTGGCGGCAAGCTGGAGGCCAAGCCCGCTTCCGAAGTGGTTTTTGTTACGGCGCCGCCGATCGCAGCGGTACCGGTACGAACATCGGGGCAACGATACTGTGCTACCGACCCTCCCGACGCCCCCGGCGTCCCTGGATTAGCCAACTCCTTGCCGTAAACCTTTCCGGTTTTTCACGCAGGAGTTTGACTGATGTTTCTAGTTCGCGGGCGATTGCCCGAATTGAAGTACATGCGCCGTGCAGTAGGGCGTTCGGGAATGTTTTGTGTGGTACTCATCCTGGGTACGCTGTTCTCACTGAATGCGCCGGCGCAACAGCGAGGCGCTTTGACACTGGCCGAGGCCGAGGATCTGGCGCTGGGAGCAGAGCCCGGGCAACAGGCCATGAAGGCGAAAGCTGCTGCGCTTGAAGCGCGCGCCGTGGTGGCGGGCCAGCTGCCAGATCCCACGCTGAAGGTCGGACTTAATAACTTTCCTATTGAATCCGGCGGTTTTCGAACCGAAGGCATGACGCATGCAGCCATAGGACTGCAGCAGGCGTTTCCCGCCGGCAAAACCCGTTCAATCAGCGTGCGGCAATTCGACCTGCTCGCCGCCGAGATGAACGAGAATGCCGAAGCGCGGAGTCGCAATGTCCTGACTGCCGCGCGAAGCGCATGGCTGGACCTCTACTATTGGGAGCAATCTCACGACCTGGTATCGGAGTCTCGACCGATCTTTGATGATCTGGCGACTGTCACGCGCTCGCTTTATTCGGTGGGTCGCAAGAGCCAGCAAGATGTGTTGCGAGCCGAGCTTGAACTCAGCCGTCTGCAGGATCGGCTAATCGACATCGAGCGACATCGCTCGAGCGCACAAGCGGCATTGGGCGAGTGGATCGGTCACGACGCTGCACGACCAGTGGCTTTGAAGCTGCCGGGCTGGGATCAGTTACCGTCCCTCGAAACATTGCAGAGTAAGCTGCCGGAGCATCCCGCGCTAAAAGCGGCCGATGCGCAGATAAAGGCGCGCGGCGCGGGCGTTGATCTGGCCAACGAACGGTCCAAGCCCGGCTGGGCCGTGGACCTCGGATACAGCTATCGTGAAGGGCTGCTGGCCACGGGTGAACCCCGATCCGATTTCATTAGTCTCGGCGTTACGGTCGACCTGCCATTCTTCAGAAAGAAGTCCGTCGACAGCACGTTGTCAGCTGCCCTGCAGGAACGCAGTGCCGCAAGGTCTGCCCGGGAGCAATCCGCGCGCGCGCTGCGAAGCCAGCTGGCCACAGAGCATGCACGCTGGCGTGACCTGACGCGCCGCTTGTCCCTGTACGAGAACCGCATTCTCGATCAGGCCAAAGATTATGCAGAAGCGTCATTGTTGGCATACCAGAGTGACCGGGGCGACTTCGCTGACGCGATGCGTGCCTCTGTCGTTTATCTGGATACTCGTATTGAGCATATTCGCCTGCAGGTGGAGCGCGCACAAAGTTATGCCGTGCTTGCCAACCTCGGAGGGTTACCGCGATGAAGAAAATTATTGTAATTGCTGCTGTGATCGTTGCCGTGATCGTCATCGGCATTCTGATAGGGCAATCGCTGGATTCGACATCACGAAAGGGCGCCGCGCCGGCTGTCGGCAGCGATCGGGAAGTGTTGTATTGGGTAGCACCCATGGACGCTAATTTCCGTCGTGACGAACCCGGTAAGTCGCCCATGGGGATGGACCTGGTAGCGGTATACGCGGATGAAGTTGATGGTCAGCCCGGCGTGGTTTCCATTGACGCCACGACAGTCAATAACCTCGGCGTTCGTACGGCCAGGGCACAGCGTGGCGAACTGTCGCAGCGCATAGAGACAGTCGGCTATGTCGGCTACGATGAAGACACGGTGCAGCACGTGCATACGCGTGTCGACGGCTGGATCGAAAAACTGGCAACAAAAGCCAAGGGCGACCCGGTCAAGAGAGGACAATTGCTGTTCGAATTGTATTCACCGACGCTCGTAAACGCGCAGGAGGAATACCTCGTTGCATTGCGCAGCGGCAACAAACTGCTGTTGCAGGCCTCGAAGGAGCGCCTCGCAGCGCTCGGTGTAACGGCCAGCGAGGTCGCCCGACTCGATAAGGAACGCACTGTCCGACAGCGCGTCCGGGTGTACGCTGAGGTGGACGGCGTTATCACCCATCTCGGGGTGCGAGAGGGCATCTATGTCACACCGGCCAACGAAATCATGTCCGTGGCGCAACTCGACAAAGTCTGGGTGCTGGCCGAGGTCTTCGAGCGACAGGCAGCGTGGGTCAAACCGGGTCAGAGCGCCGTGGTCGAGCTCGACTATCTGCCGGCTGCGACGTTTCTCGGCAGCGTTGACTACGTGTACCCCGAACTCGATCCAAAAACGCGCACGCTAAAAGTCCGCATGCGCTTTGACAACACGGCGGAAACGCTGCGACCGAATATGTTTGCGCGCGTCACAATTCAAGGCGACAGCATCGGTGAAGTGGTACATGTGCCGCGTGAGGCGCTCATTCGCGGCGGTTCAACCGACCGAGTGGTCGTGGCACTCGGTGGCGGTCGATTCCGGGCCCAGGCCGTGGAAACCGGCATCGAATCCGGCGATCGCGTCGCGATACGCAAGGGCATTTCGGCTGGAGAGCTTATTGTGGTCTCGGGACAATTCCTGATTGACTCTGAATCGAACATTGATGCCGCATTGTCCCGCATGGACCCAGCGCTGAAGGAGTCGGCGCAATGATCGCTGGCATCATTCGCTGGTCGGTCGCAAACCGCATCCTGGTACTGATAATGACCTTGTTTGTGACGGCCTGGGGGCTCTATTCGCTGCGCTACACGCCTGTTGATGCGCTCCCTGATTTGTCCGATGTGCAGGTCATCATTAAAACCTCGTTCCCGGGCCAGGCACCGCAGGTCGTAGAGGACCAGGTGACCTATCCCCTGACCACTGCGATGTTGTCCGTGCCCAAAGCAACCACGGTGCGCGGATATTCGTTTTTTGGTGATTCCTACGTCTATATTATTTTTGAGGATGGCACGGATCTCTATTGGGCAAGATCGCGCGTACTTGAATATCTGAGCCAGGTATCTGCCAGGCTTCCCGAGAGTGCCAAGCCGGCGCTGGGGCC
>CAMYMP010000394.1 GCA_947259435.1 uncultured Woeseiaceae bacterium | reverse complement strand
GGTGCATCTCGCATTCGACTTTTCTTAGCGAGCGTCCCCTGCAGGGCCCGGCGACGCACTCGCCCGATTCGATTTTGTATATCGCGCCGTGCGACGCGCAGATAATCGCGTCATAATCCTTCGTAAGGAACGAGTCCGGTTTCCAGTTCAGCGGATGACCGACGTGCGCGCAAATGTTCTGGTAGGCGAAGACATTCTCTCCCTTACGCACGACGAAACCCCGAAACGGCCAGTCGCCGTCGCCGATCGCAAACTCCCGGCAGCCCGGATCACCGAGCTCTTCGAGCGGGCCGACGGCAACTTCGACCGTGTTCAACGAGTCCTCTCCGCTGGCGTATGGCGCACGACCACGACGGCGAGAATAATCGACGGAATTCCGCTGGCGGCTGCATAGATAAAGAACCCGGTCCAGCCGATCGCCTCCTGCACGTTGCCCGAGAAACCTGCCATGAGCTTGCCGAGAAAAACCGACAGCGCACTGAAGAGCGCATACTGCGTCGCCGTGAACGAGATATTCGTGAGACTCGACAGGTACGCGATAAACACGGTGCCCGAGAAACCCTGTGCGAAATTATCGAAACTGATTGTCACGATCAGCGCCCAGATACTCGGGCCCGTATACGTCAGTCCGGCGAAAAACAGATTGGTCGTCGCGATCAGGGTGGCCGCAGCTACGAGTGACTTCGACTGGCCGTATTTCAATATCGCCCAGCCGCCACCCGCGATGCCGAGCAGTGCGACCCACAGACCGTATAGCTTGGCGACGCTTGCGATCTCGGACTTCGTAAAGCCGATATCGAGGTAAAAAGGGTTCGCGAGGATGCCGAGTATGTAATCACTGATACGGTACAGCGCGATGAATGCCAGCATCGTCACGGCGAATGCGCCATAGCGTTTAAAGAAGTCGACAAACGGGCCGATGATCGCTTTTGCGAACCAGCGCGCGAATCCATCGTCGAAGATCCTGCTGTCTTCGGCTGCGGGCAGCGGCGGCTCGCGGCAGATCAGCGTCGTTGCGAGGCCGATAACCATGCAGGCCGCCATGCATTTGTAGGCGAATTCCCATGACACGAAATCGGCGATATACAGAGCGATCGCACCGCCGATGATCATCGATATCCGATAGCCGTACTGATATGCCGCTGCAAGCACGGGCTGCATGTCCTGCGGCGCGATCTCGATCCGGTAGGCGTCAATCGCCATGTCCTGCGTTGCCGACGAGAATGCGACAATCACTGCGGTAAGCGCAAACGCCCAGATCGCGAGCGACGGTTGCATCGATGCAAGCATGAAAAGGCTGATACCGATCGAGCATTGCGACAGCAGGAGCCAGGCGCGTCGGCGCCCGAGCACACGTGTCAGGAGCGGCAGCGACAGGCGGTCGACGAGTGGCGACCAGAGAAACTTGAATACGTAGGCGAAACCGATCCATGCGAAGGTCGTAATGACGCTTTTTTCGAGACCAGCGTCGTTCAGCCAGGCCGTCAGCGTCGAATAGACGAGCGGGAACGGCAGCCCGCCGGAGAAGCCAAGGAAGAAGATGACGAGGACTTTTTCCTGCAGATAATAGCGCCAGTCTCGATCAGCCGCGCTCGGAGTGGGCGTGTCAGCCTCCATGGCGCCAATCGTAATCCATGATCAGCGGCGCATGGTCGGAAAATCGCTGGTCCTTGTAGATTTCGGTCCGCAGAACCTTGTCGCCGAGTCCCCCGGATACGACCTGGTAATCGATGCGCCAACCGACGTTATTGTCCCAGGCACGACCCCGGTTCGACCACCACGTGTACGAATCTGGCGGCTGTTCGATCGTGCGGAACGCATCGACGAAACCGTGTTTGCCGAACACCTCGTCCATCCAGGCGCGCTCTTCGGGCAGGAAACCGGAATTCTTGCGATTCTGCTTCCAGTTTTTCAGATCGACTTCCCTGTGCGCAATATTCCAGTCGCCGCAGATAACGTATTCGGCATCGCGACGCGAAATTTCCGTGAGGTGTTCAGTGAATGAATCCATGCAGCGATATTTCGCAATCTGGCGCTCGTCGCTCGATGAGCCCGACGGCAGATAGAGCGAAACGACGTTGATACTGCCGAGCTGCACTTCGAGATAGCGGCCCTCGTCATCGAACTCGGAGTCACCGTAGCCACGCACGACATTGTCGGGTTCGTGTTTCGTGTAGATAGCCGTGCCGCTGTAGCCTTTCTTCGTCGCGTCTTCGTAGTAGCAGTGATAACCGGCCGGCCGGAAACAGTCGTCGGTGAGCTGGTGTTCCTGGGCCCTGGTTTCCTGGATGCAGACCACGTCGGCGTCCTGAGCTGGCAGCCAGTCGAAAAAGCCCTTGCGAGCCGCCGCACGGATGCCGTTTGCATTCAGGCTGATGATTCGAAAGTATTCCATGTCATACTGCCGCCGCGCTTAACGAAGCGGGCATGATACTAGAGCCGCGAACGAGTCCAAGTCTATGCAGGCGTACAAGAAGGAATTTATCGATCTGGCCCTCGAACTCGGCGTCTTGCGATTTGGTGAGTTCACGCTTAAATCGGGTCGCGTGAGTCCGTATTTTTTTAATGCGGGTCTGTTCAATACCGGCTACGCGGCTGCCAAGCTCGGCCGTTTTTATGCGGCCGCCGTTGACGCGTCGGAGGTGAAGTTCGACATGCTGTTCGGGCCTGCGTACAAGGGCATACCGCTCGTGACGCTGACTGCCGCTGCGCTCGCCGAACACTACGGTGTCGACGCCCCGTACGCCTACAACCGCAAGGAAGCAAAAGCGCACGGCGAGGGCGGCAGCATCGTCGGCGCACCGCTCGCCGGAAGGGTGCTGATCGTAGACGACGTCATCACGGCCGGCACGGCCGTGCGCGAAGCCTACAAGATCATCACGGCAACGGGTGCCGAAATCGCCGGGCTGGTCATATCCCTCGACCGCCAGGAGCGCGGCCAGGGCTCGATGTCGGCCGTCCAGGAACTCAAGAGCACGCTCGGGATACCG
>CAMYMP010000393.1 GCA_947259435.1 uncultured Woeseiaceae bacterium | reverse complement strand
CTCGCATTCACGAGATCATTGGCGAGATCGAAGTGCGAGCGGAATCAGACGGAGTAATCGACTACACCGCACTTAGAACCATGAGTGGTTAAAAAAGTGGTGCCCAGGGCGAGACTCGAACTCGCACATCCGCAAGGACACGGCGACCTGAACGCCGCGCGTCTACCAATTCCGCCACCTGGGCATGCCAGAACCGCGTACAATCGCAGCTCTCGCAAGGGGGCGCACTCTACTCAAAGCGGGCGCGACCTGTCAATGAAAGCCGACTAACGGAGCCGTTTGCTTGCCTCAAAAAACGCACAAGAAATCGCCGCGTCGCAAGCGCAAAGCGTACAAACACCCGATTCCGAGCCGAAACAAGCTTCTAGAATTTCTAGAAAAGGCCGGAAAGCCACTGAAAATAAAAGATATTCTTTCGGGGTTTGAGCTGAAAGGGCAACGCATGCGCGGGCTGCTCGAAGAGCGTCTCTACACGATGGTGCGAGCCGGTCAGATTATCGAGAATCGTCGTGGCGAATTCTGCCTGACGGCCAAACTGGACCTGATCACCGGCGTTGTGATCGGTCACCGCGATGGCTTCGGTTTCGTCAGGCCGGATGATGGAGGGGACGACGTGTATCTGTCGGCTCGCGAAATGCGGTCCGTGTTCGACGGCGACCGCGTGGCGATCAAGATCATTGGCACGGACAGGCGTGGCAAGCCCGAGGGAGACCTTGTCGAGGTGCTCGAGCGCGGGCTGCGCGAAATTGCCGGTCAGTTCATCCGCGAACGCGGCATCGGCCTCGTGATTCCGGACAACGCGAAGCTCGCGCACCGCATTCTGGTGGCGAAGGGTGAGGCCGGAAAAGCGAAGCCCGGACAAATCGTGGTTGTTCAAATTCTCGACTACCCCACGCATGTCGAGCAGGCGACCGGCCGGGTCGTACGCGTGATCGGCGACCCACATCAGAAAGGCATCGCGACCGACATTGCTATTCAGTCGCATGCGATACCGACCGAATGGCCCAGGGCGGTTCGTGAGGAGATCAAGAAGTTTGGCAAGACCGTGCCCGGACACGCGATGACTGGTCGAGTCGATCTGCGGGACACCGATCTTGTGACCATCGACGGCGCGGATGCGCGCGATTTCGATGATGCTGTGTATTGCGAGCCATCCGGACAAGGCTGGCGTTTGTTGGTGGCGATTGCCGATGTCGCGCACTACGTCGAGATCGGATCGGCGCTGGACAAGCAAGCGACGACCCGCGGCACGTCCGTGTACTTCCCGGATCGCGTCGTGCCGATGTTGCCCGAAGTGCTGTCGAATGGCCTCTGTTCATTGAATCCGAATATCGACCGCTTGTGCATGGTGTGCGATATGCGCGTCAGCGCCGAAGGCAAGGTCACGAAGTCCACGTTCGTCGAGGCCGTTATGAAATCGTCAGCACGTCTGACCTACAGTCAGGTCAGCGACTTCCTGACGGGCAAATCGAACAGCGATATTCCCAAGGCGCTGCACTCAGCGCTGCGACATCTGCATGATCTCTACAGGGCATTCGCCAAAGCACGTCAGCGCCGCGGTGCGATTGAACTCGATATTCCCGGCACGAGATTCGAGCTTGGCAAGGGCGGTGAAATTGCAGCGATCACGGTGGTCGAACGCAATGACGCACACCGTCTTATAGAAGAATGCATGATCGCCGCAAACGTTCAGGCGGCTAAATTCCTGCGGCGGCAACGAATTCCGGGTCTATACCGCGTGCATGCGAAGCCGGATCCCGAGCGCTTCGAAGAATTGCGCCAGTATTTGTTAAGCCTCGGTTTCAAGGTGCCGCATCCGAAGCATGTCGAGCCCAGACAGTTTAACCAGCTGTTGAATCAGGCGAAGGGCCGTGCCGACAGTGCATCGATCTCGATGGCAATGCTGCGTTCGCTGACGCATGCCGAATACACGCCGGTCAATATCGGTCACTTCGGACTGTCACTTGACGCCTACGCGCACTTTACCTCCCCGATACGGCGTTACCCGGATTTGCTCGTGCATCGAGCGATTCGACACATCGTCCGCGGTGGGAAGCCGGGCCGTTACCATTATGACGCAGGCGCAATGGAACGGCTTGGCGCCATAACATCGGCACATGAGCGCCGTGCCGAAGAGGCCACTCGCGATGTCGAGGCCTGGCTCAAGTGCGAGTACATGGAGGGGCGGGTCGGCGAGGAATTCCACGGCGTCATCACGGGCGTTACAAACTTCGGCTTGTTCGTGCAAATCAGCGATCTTCTGGTCGACGGCCTCGTGCACGTAACGAGTCTCGCGAACGACTACTACCACTATGATTCGGCCAGCCAGCAGCTCGTCGGCGAACGCTCGGGCAAGAAGTATCGATTAGGTGATGCGATGCGGGTACAAGTGCAGCGAGTCGATATGGAGACGCGAAGAATCGACTTCAGGCCGGTTGTCTCAAAATGAGCAAATCCCGGTACGTTACGGGTCTCAGGTCCGTTGAACAGCTGCTGTCGTCGGGCGACAAGAACGTGCGCCGAATCTACGCGGAGTATCAAACGGCGAATCCGCGGGTCAAAACGCTGATGGCCAAGGCAAAGGAGCTGGGCATCGACGTGCAGGCGGCCAATCGGGCACGGCTCAGACAGATCAGCGGCGAGGCCCGCCATCAAGGGATCATCGCGGAATACCGTCGCAGTACGTCGCTGGATGAGTCCGGACTCCGGACTCTGGTCGAAACGCGCTTGCAGACCGCCAACGATCGCCAACTGCTGTTGTTGTTGCTCGACGGTGTGCAGGACCCACACAATCTCGGCGCCTGTATGCGCACGGCCGATGCCGCCGGCGTTGACGCCATCGTGGTGCCACGTCACGGCGCTGCCGGACTGGGTTCCACTGTCAGTAAGGTCGCGTCAGGGGCGGCCGAGCAGCTGCCTTTCGCCAGTGTGGGCAATCTGGCAAGGGTCCTGGGATGGCTGAAAGACTACGGTGTTGCGGTAGTCGGCAC
>CAMYMP010000392.1 GCA_947259435.1 uncultured Woeseiaceae bacterium | reverse complement strand
CATTGCAACCGATACAAAAACTCTAACTGCCTTTAACTTTACACCAAATACGGGCATTGTCGGCGACTCCATTCACAAGAGAGCCGCGTTGTTTAACAAGCGCCCCGCAGTGCTGTTTACCGGGCTGATAGTCATTGCCGCCGCCGCATTGGCAGTCGCGCTTGCGTCCGGCAGCGCGGATATTAGCCTCGGCGAAACGGTCAGCGCGTTGCTTGGCAAGGCGCCGGAGAGCACTCGATCGTTGATCATGGACCTGCGGCTGCCGCGCGCGCTAACGGCTTTCTCGGTTGGCGGGCTGCTCGCGGTTGCCGGCGTGCTGATGCAGGTATTGCTCCGCAACCCGCTCGCTGAACCTTATATTCTCGGTACGTCCGGCGGAGCTGCTGTCGCCGCTTTACTGGCGATGATGCTCGGACTGGGCAGCATCGTGATCGATCTGGCGGCTTTTGGCGGGGCGATGGCAGCGACCCTGCTCGTTTTCTCTATCGCACACGGCACCGGCAGCTGGGCGCCGGCACGATTGTTGCTGACGGGCGTGGTTCTCGCGGCAGGATTCAGCGCCGCGACGACACTGCTTCTCGCGCTGAGCCCGGAACACAATTTGCGCGGCATGTTGTTCTGGCTCATGGGCGATCTGAGTTTCGCTTTCGAGCCTTGGCAGACGCTGTGGCTCCTTATCATCCTGGTAGTCACCGGAACCCTTACCGCAAGGCATCTCAATGTCCTCTCCCGCGGTGAATTGCAGGCGGCCATCGTCGGCATGCCGGTTGCAGGATTTCGCTACCTCGTGTTCGCGGCCGCATCGCTGGCAACAGCGATATCGGTTACAACGGTCGGCGTCATCGGCTTTATCGGTCTTGTCGTGCCACACCTCGTGCGGCTGGTCTCTGGAAGCGACCATCGTGTTGTTGTGCCGGCCGCCGCGCTCGCGGGTGGCAGCTTGCTCGTCATTGCCGACACGCTTGCACGTACGGTCATGGTGCCGCGGCAATTGCCTGTCGGTGCGCTAACAGCCGCGATCGGCGTGCCGTTGTTTCTGATCCTGATGAGCCGCAACCGCGACTCGCGGTCAATCAGCTAGGCTCTGCTTTGAACCACAAACGGACATTCAAATGTCTACGAGAACGATGTTTGGAGAGGTCGCTAACGGCCAGATGCTTTCCGACTGTGGTCCAGCGGCTGCCCGGCTAAAAGCGCAGCGGCCCCAGGCCTACATAGCGGGGAGTATCGCGACAGAATTTGATGTATCTCTCGCCAAACACGCGACGCAGGTGCTCCTCTTCCACAAGAACCAACAGGTGTATGTAGATGATAACGACGAGCAGCGCCGCCAGGCACCACAGTGACCAGTCGTTGAGCGCGAAGCCCAGCAAAAACAGGAACCACCCCACATACTGCGGATTCCTGCTCCAACGATAGGGCCCTGTCTTTGTCAGGTCACCCGCGTCGATGCAGAGTACTTTCGAAACTGATTGAAAAGCTACGATGCCGACCAGGCACAGCGCAATCCCGGTAACACCCACGAACACGCCGACGTAGTCAATGACCGTTGACGGCATTTCGTAGGTCGTGGCGTATTCCAGAATCAGGTTCGGCACGAAGAACATCGTGCACAGAAGCAGCAATCCGACATAAGTCAACTTGCCGTATTTGCGATACTCGTAACGCGCGTAAATCAGAGCTACCGCGGTAACAGGCACTGTAAAAGCGAGCAGATAGACCAGCATGATCAGGCTCCCGTAGCCCGGTCAGGTAAACAAACGATCACGCCAGGATCAGTTACCGGTAACGAGCGCGTTCGGCGAGCTTCGCCGCTGCGACCGCATGCCAAGCAACCAGACCAACGTTTCTCGGACTGACGTTGTCCGGACCAGAGGCGTCGAGGGCTCGATCATATTGGGCAGACCCATTGGCCGGGTACGTCCGATTCTGTAACGCGAGTGCTTCCTGGACATCCTTCGAGAACAGCCAATAAACCAGGGCGATTGCACCCTCGGGGTTACGTGCGTGCCGCGCGACACCGATGCCGTCGACATCCGCGTAAGTCGTGGCCGGGGTTATGAGTGAAACTTCGAGCTTGGAATCATCGTTCTGCGCCCGCGCAATCGCAGAGCTCGAGGCGATGCCGATGCGGCACGAGCCGGATCGAATCGCGTCAATGAGTTGCGCCTCGGTATCGAACACCGGCAATGCCAGGTTGGCTATCCAGCCACGCACCGCAATCTCGGCCGGGCGCACGCCCATCGCCTCGATCATCATTGCAATGACCGCGCTGTTCACTTTGTTCGCCGACGATGACAGACATAAGGACTTGCGGAATCTTGGCTCCGCCAGTGACGCGAAGTCCGGCAAATCCGCGTTGCCGAGATCTTCCATAGCATGGACGACGACCGCCGTCCGGTAGCCCGTGGCCAACCACAAATCGTCCGGATCGCGCGACCAGGCAGGCAGCTGCTCGCGCGCCGATACCGAGAACATCGGGCGCAGCGCCCCCTCTTCCGCAGCGCGCCAGACGTCGGTCACGGACCGCGTCATCAGCACGTCTGCCGGTGGAGAGATCCGGTTCTCGATCACATCGTTGACGATGCTCTTCGCCTCGCCGCGACGGACGATGACCATCACGCCGGTCTGTTCGGTGTAGGCAGCAAAAAGGTCCCGCAGCTGTGCATCGTCTTCGAACGCCGCGTACACGACGACCGGTTCCTGTCGGGAGTCATCCCCGGGCTTTTCCGGCGCCCGATCACAGGCGGCCAACAGTACCGACACAGCGGTGATCAAAGCCGTAACAGTTGCGCTGCGCATTGTCAGTTTTTGTCGACCGCGACCTGATCTCTGCCGGCGGATTTCGCCTGATACAGCGCGACATCGGCGCGCGCAAGCAGCGAATCACCAATCGTTTTGAGATCTTCGTCATTTGGAGCCGGTATCACACCGGCGACGCCGATCGATGCAGTGATCGTCTCGGCATTGTTGCCGGGCAATTCGTAAGGTG
>CAMYMP010000391.1 GCA_947259435.1 uncultured Woeseiaceae bacterium | reverse complement strand
CATTCGCGCCAGTCGGACTCTGCTATTACGATACGGACCTGCGATACCGCTATCTCAACAAGTGGCTAGCACGCATCAATGGCGTTCAGGTGGAAGCATGCCTGGGGAAAACACTTGAGGAGGTGCTTCCAATCCTTGCGGCTAAAGTCGCGCCGCGGCTTCGCAAAATGGTAGAAACTGGGGAGGCAGTCAAAAATTTGGATATAAAATCGGAGACACTAGCAAAAACAGGAAAGCCGAGGCACTTCAGGAACAGCTATTATCCGGACAGGAACAAGGACGGCACCGTCATTGGCGTGTGCTGCGTAGTCCAGGACATCACCGCCCAAAAAGAGGCAGAACTTGAGCTCGTTAAACGAAGCAAGCAGCTTGAGCACCTCGCTCTGTACGACGCGCTAACCGGACTGGGTAACCGAAACCTGTTTCTGAAGCAGCTCGAGCATCTGATTGCCATCGCAGGACGCAAAAAAGAAGAGGTCGCTTTGCTTGCAATGGATCTCGACGGGTTCAAAGAGGTCAACGACCGACTGGGCCATGCTGGAGGCGATGCGGTATTGCGAGAATTCGGTGCTCGTCTGGGCCAAGCACTCAGGAAGGCCGATCAAAAGTATCGTATCGGCGGTGACGAGTTCGCCGTACTGCTTGAGCCAGGGTGCAATAGCCACGACGGTGCTCTCGCGGTGGCCGAAAAGATTGCGAGACACTTAGAAGCGCCCATGGTTATCAAAGGCTACGACTGCGCGATTGGCGTCAGCATAGGGGTCGCCGTTTTCCCTCAACACGGCGAAGATCCGGATACGCTTCTTCGGAAAGCTGATGCCGCGATGTATGAGGCAAAAAAAACGCACCAAGTTGTTGCTGGGGCTTCTGACCTGGACGCCACCACTATTCTCAAAAGGCTACACTTAGATACTTGACTCTGTAATCGCAGTGTCTCCCTGTTGCGAATGCCTGCTTCCGGCCGATTGCAGACAGTCACAATTCCCTTGAGCAGACATTCGAATGGCAAGTTTCGCGAAAAGCGGCCATTCAAGGAACTTCCTGCCGTTCCATTGCATTTACATAAAGTCTCGGACCCACGGCCCGATTTTCTGCCCGTTCAGGGGCAGAAACTCCTAAAGAATCGCAGCATTACGCCGATACAGACCCAGTGTAGTCGGGTTTTTCAGTAGCCCGACAGGAACCTTTTTGGGTAGCGGTGCGAGAAAACCATTGTTGAAAGCAGACCGGATCGGCCTCGTCATAGTCCTCGCCTCATTGTCGGCGATCGCGACTATTGCCTACCTGGTGTTTCAGTACCAGCATGAAAATCACCTGGAGAACATACGCAATCAGGGTGTCAGCCTCGTGCGCGCGTTGTCCGGCGTACCCTATGACCAGCTCGTTCCCGGCGGCACACAGCACGGAGTCGTGCAGGTACTGCAACACGGCGCCGAGGACAACGACTTTGCCTATGTCAGCATCGTCGATCGCACCGGGCGCACCGTTAACGAATTAGTGGCGAACGGGCTCATCGTCCCGGCGATCGAAATTCCGTCCGAGCCGTCGTCCTGGCTGGGCGAAGCCCAGCTCGAACTGCCGCCTGACGGCCGCAAGATCATTGAATTCCACGCCCCGCTGCTCGCCGCCGGAGATCTGCAGGGCTTCGTTCGACTCGGCTACCGGTATCCGGCATTTGGCTTCGACATAAGTCAGCTACCGTTCTTCGCGGCAGTCTCACTGCCTGTCTTTCTGCTGGTCCCGCTGTTTTACTTTCTCCTTCGCCGTGAAGTTCGACCCATCCGTGATGCAGGCCATGAGATCAATCGCTTGATCGACGGAGAAAACTATCGTCACGTTGAAATCGCAGCAACAGGCGAACTCGGCGATTTCATGCAGCGCTTTAAACAATTCGTTGAACTGGCAGGATCACGCATTGAAGGACTGGAGCAGGATCAAAAACGACTGATAACGTCCACCAAGCTTCTGACGTATCGCAAGAATCGTGTCGAAACGGTTCTTGAGACGCTGCCCGAGGCCGTTCTTATTCTGGATGAAAGCGGCGCGATCACGTTCGCCAACCAGAAGCTCGCGGCGCTATTCGGCGTGTCACCCGAGGTAATACTTGCGCAGTCGCCGCAGGAGTGGTGTGACAATCCGGATATTCTCCAGTTGCTGGCCAAACACAGGTCAGACGGCAAGGGGCGAAATTTCACAGACACGATCCGCTTTAATCTCAATACCATAGGGCAGCAGACGATCGTGACGAAGACCTATCCGCTGTTTGCGCCGAACAAGCCATCGTCGGCAATGGGCACGCTGATTATTTTTCGCGACGAGACACAAGAAGCGCTCGCGCGCCAGGCACGAGGCGACTTTGTTTCCCATCTCTCGCACGAACTCAAGTCGCCGCTCAACGTGCTGGCGATGTACAGCGAATCGCTGCTTGGTGACGCCGGCAAGAGCGAAGAGTTTCGTATCGAAGCGGCGAACGTGATCGCCGACGAAGTTGGCCGGCTTGGCACGTTGATCAGCGGTCTTCTAAACATGACCCAGATCGAGAGCGGCAGCCTGACGCCGGACCGGAGCATCGTAAAACTTCGTGACGTTGCTATGGCGGCATTTGAGGAAGCAAAGCATTCTGCCTCTGGCAAGGACTACACGTTCGAGTTTGATGCGCCTAAGGAGATGAATCCGGTGCTCGTCGACAAGGACCTCATTCGCATCGCAATCACCAATCTCTTGAGCAACGCAGTCAAGTACAACCGTGACGGCGGCGAGGTTCGGCTGACAATCGAGGAAACGGAGGACGCGGTGCAGGTTAGGGTCGCCGACTCGGGCATCGGCGTTAGCGAAGACGAAGCGGCCAAGATTTTCGACAAGTTCTATCGATCAACGGATGAACGCGTGCAGTCGATCAACGGACACGGCCTCGGGCTCGCACTAACGAAGCAGATTGTCGAACTGCACCATGGATCCTTGTCGCTCAATCACGAGCGAGCGGAGGGTGCTGAAT
>CAMYMP010000390.1 GCA_947259435.1 uncultured Woeseiaceae bacterium | reverse complement strand
TCTTGTTGCGCATCTGGGCCGCGATTTGCTCAAGCACTTACGCTCCTGAAATCTGATGCGGCAGCGAGGTGATTATGATGTCGCCGTCCTCGACTTTGTAAGCGGCGCGCAATCGCAAAGTACCGTTGCCCGTCGCATAGATCTGTTTGATGTCCTCGCGCGGGGAAACCAGTTCCCCACCGGTTGGATAGTCCGGGCCCTTAATGTGTTTCATCAGGGCCGCTACGGTCGCCTTCGGAGTATCGATCAGATGGATCAGCGCACTCGCGACTTCTCTGAGGTTATGCGGCGGCACGTCTGTCGACAGGCCAACCGCGATGCCGGTCGTGCCGTTCAGCAGCAGATTGGGCAATCGCGCCGGCAGCACGACGGGTTCGTTCATCGTGCCGTCGAAATTCGGCACCCAGTCAACAGTGCCGTGTGCGAGTTCCTGCAACAGGCTTTTCGCGTAAGGTTTCAGGCGCGATTCGGTGTAGCGCATCGCAGCAAACGACTTCGGATCATCTGTCGATCCCCAGTTGCCCTGGCCGTCAATGACGGGGTAGCGGTACGAAAAATCCTGCGCCATCAGAACCATTGCTTCATAACAAGCCGAGTCGCCGTGCGGATGGAACTTGCCGATGACGTCGCCAACCGTGCGCGCTGACTTTTTCGGTTTTTGCCCGGCGGACAATCCCAGCTCGCTCATTGCATAGATTATGCGCCGCTGCACTGGCTTCAAACCGTCGCCGATCTGCGGCAGTGCGCGATCCAGAATGACGTACATTGAATAATCGAGATACGCCTTCTCGGTATATTCCTTGAGCGGCTGTTGCTCTACGCCTTCGAGATTCAGACTGTTCTGCATCGTTACACCTCGGCAAGATTGCCTTTGGTCTCAAGCCACTTGCGGCGGTCTTTGGCCCGCTTTTTCGCCAGCAGCATGTCCATGGTTTGATCGGTCTTGTCCTTACCGCTCACCGTGAGCTGCACGAGTCGGCGCGTATCGCGATTCATCGTCGTCTCCCTGAGCTGCGAAGGATTCATTTCGCCCAGCCCCTTGAAGCGGGTAACCGTAACCTTGCCGCGCATTTTTTCGGCCTCGATTCGGTCGAGAATACCTTTGCGTTCACTGTCATCGAGCGCATAGAACACCTCTTTGCCAACGTCGATGCGATACAGCGGCGGCATCGCGACATAAACGTGTCCGGCCAGTACAATTTCGCGGAAATGCCGCAGGAACAACGCGCAAAGCAGCGTCGCGATGTGCAGCCCATCCGAGTCGGCATCGGCCAGAATGCAGATTTTGTGATAGCGAAGGTTGTCGAGATTCGTGTCGCCGGGGTCGACACCAAGTGCGATGCTGATGTCGTGCACTTCCTGCGAAGCAAGAATCTCGGCCGAATCCACTTCCCAGGTATTCAGTATCTTGCCGCGGAGCGGCATGATGGCCTGGGTGTTGCGGTCCCGAGCCTGCTTTGCAGATCCGCCAGCCGAGTCGCCCTCGACGAGAAATATTTCGCACAGTTCCGGTTCCTGAGAAGTGCAGTCGGCGAGCTTGCCGGGCAATGCCGGACCCGAGACGATCTTCTTGCGTACGACCTTTTTGGCGGCTTTGAGGCGCTTCTGCGCTTTGTTGATTGCCAGCTGCGCAATCTGGTCGCCCGTTTCAGGGTGCTGATTGAGCCATAATGCGAAGCTGTCCTTGATGACCCCGGTGACAAATGCGGCCGACTCACGTGATGACAGTCGTTCTTTGGTTTGCCCGGAGAACTGCGGATCCTCGAGCTTGGCGCTGAGCACATAGTTCAATCCGTCCCAGACGTCTTCAGGCGCCAGCGACACGCCTCTTGGTACCAGACTCCTGAAGTCCGCGAATTCGCGCAGTGCGTTTGTCAGCCCCGTGCGCAAGCCGTTCACGTGTGTACCGCCCTGCGGCGTCGGGATCAGATTGACGTAGCTCTCCGTCACCGCATGGCCGGCGCCGTTAGCTTGCCATGTCAGCGCCCAGTCGACTGCCTCGTTGTTGCCCGAGAGGCTTCCCGCAAACGGTTCGGCAGGCAGCAACTCACCGCCGCCAATCGCTTCGACGAGATACTCCTCGAGCCCTCCGGAATAGCACCACTCGATCCTCTCTTTGGGCTTTTCGACCTTGAGGCGAACCGTCAGACCGGGGCAAAGCACGGCCTTCGCGCGCAATGCATGCTTGAGTCGGGATACCGAAACTTTCGCGGAATCGAAATACTTCGGGTCAGGCCAGAACCGTATCGTCGTGCCCGTATTGGCTTTGCCCACGGTACCGACCTGCTCGAGCTTGCCGCGCTTCTTGCCGCCGGCAAAGCTCATGTTGTATTCCTTGCCGCCGCGCCGGATCCAGACTTCGAGGTTCTTGGATAGCGCGTTGACCACCGAGACGCCAACGCCGTGCAGGCCGCCCGAATACTGGTAGTTCTTGTGGTCGAATTTGCCGCCGGCATGCAGGCGAGTAAGGATCAGTTCGACGCCCGGAATCTTCTCTTTTGGATGTTTGTCGACGGGCATGCCACGACCGTCATCGACGACTTCCAGTGAGCCGTCCTTGTACATCGTGACTTCGATCTTCTTGCAGTGACCCGCAAGCGCCTCGTCGACGCTGTTGTCGACGACTTCATGCGCGAGATGATTCGGCCGCGTGGTGTCGGTATACATACCGGGCCGGCGCCGTACAGGCTCCAGCCCGCTAAGGACTTCAATGTCCGCCGCGTCGTAGCGTTTTGCCATCTATCCCTTGCCAGAGGTTGCCAAAGCGATGCTCGGCAGGATTCTAGCCTGATTGTGGAGGGCATGCACCCGTTGAGCTTAGTCCAGGTCGCCGAGCAGCGACTTTCGGATATTATCGGCAACCGGCGAGATTTCGACCTGATAGTTTTCGTGGTCGATGCCAGCGGCCAGCTCGGCACCCGCTTTGAGCGCCGCCACATTTTCGGCAACCGGCGAGATTTCGACCTGATAGTTGTCATGGTCGATGCCAGCCGCCAACTCGGCACCCGCTTTGAGCGCCGCTACCATCTCGTCGCTCAGTTCGAAGCGCAGAAAATGCACGGCAGACGTCTTCTTTTCATCGGACCGCTCAAGATCTTCATCGGCGATCGCGTAGCTCTTGTCCATGTCGCCGATCCGGACGAAAACGCGATTCTCGATGCCGACGAGCTGTCCCAGCATCGCGCGACGTTCCTCGACTTCCGGAAACTCGACCATAAAAGTCGCTTTCCAGTTAGAACCGTCGGGAATTAGCGGGTTGTAGGCTTCGAGTTCCTCGTTGATGCCATCGGCCTCGAAGATGCGTTCGATGCGCAGCATCTCCTGAATCTGATACTGCATAGTCATCCTGTCTTCGAAGTACAGGGCCGCGTTGGTGCCGAGCGACAGGCGCCGGTTACGATTGTGCAGAAGGACCTCGCCGCGAAATTCATCGCGTATGGCAGCGTAGTCCTCGAGGCTGTGGAGGTCGTCTCTGGTTAGTTTTTGCATGTTCATGATAGTCCATATGCGTGTTTGAGAAGGCCCATCGGATGCTTGCCTTCATGGCCATCGAGGCCCTGCACAATCTGTTCGGCCGCCATCGGGCAATCACTAATGAAATGGTCGGCCGACGCCTTCTTGACCTTGTTGACGACCGGGCGTGCAATCTTCTTCGATACAGCGTGGAACTCTTTCTTCACGGCGTAGGTGCCGTCATGTCCGGAGCAGCGCTCGATTGCCTCAACCTGAGTGTCGGGAACCAACTGCAAAATATCGCGCGTCTTCAGGCCGATATTCTGCACGCGCAAATGGCAAGGAACCTGGTATGACACTTTGCCGAGGGTGTTCTTGAACGCCGTATCCAGCTTGCCATCTTTGTGCCTGAGCATCAGGTACTCGAATGGATCGTACATCGCGTTGCGCACCTTCAGGACGTCTGCATCGTTGGGGAACATCAGCGGCAGTTCCTGCTTGAACATCAAGGTGCACGACGGTATCGGCGTAACGATGTCCCAGCCTTTGTCGACCCAGGCGGCAAGCACCGGGATATTGACGTCTTTGGCCTTTGCGACGGCGTCGAGATCACCGAGTTCGAGTTTCGGCATGCCGCAACAGGCTTCTTTCTCGGCCAGTGCTACCGGTATGCCGTTGTGTTCGAAAACGGTGACCAGGTCCTCGTCGATTGCCGGGTGATTACGATTTCCATAGCAGGTGGTATAGAGCACAACCTTGCCGCGCGTGGCGGAAGTCGCGGCCGCCGCATCACCGGTCGCGTTTCGACGCGACTTCAGGCGCTTGCGCGCCGATTTCGAATGATAGTCGGGAACGGGGGCGTCGCGATGCACGCCGAGCGTATTTTCGAGAAAACTGCGGCCCGCTTTGCTGCGGTTCGTCGCGTTCACGACCTGTGCAATAACCGGGATGCCCGCAAGCTTGCCTACCCTGTCGGTCGAACTCAGCACGCGGTCGCGAAACGGTGCTCCCTGCCTCTTGAATCGCGCAGCCTTGGCGCGCAGCATCAAATGTGGAAAGTCGACGTTCCACTCGTGCGGCGGCACGTATGGACACTTCGTCATGTAGCACATGTCACACAGATAGCAGTGATCGACAACCTCCCAAAAGACGTCTTTGGGAACCGTGTCGAGCTCCATGCTCTCGGACTCGTCGACAGCGTCGAACAAGGTCGGGAAGGAATTGCAAAGATTGAAGCAGCGCCGACAGCCGTGACAAATATCGAATACGCGCTCGAGTTCCTCGAAGAGCGCAGGCTCGTCGTAGAACTCGTCGCTTTGCCAGTCGAGCGGGTGGCGAGTGGGAGCCTCCAGGCTCCCCTCGCGTCTGTCCGACATCCTAGTCGTCTAGTGTGTCAAGAGCTTTCTGGAAGCGATTGGCGTGTGAGCGCTCGGCCTTGGCCAGCGTCTCGAACCAATCCGCGATCTCGTCGAAGTCCTCGTCACGTGCGGTCCGCGCCATGCCCGGGTACATGTCGGTGTACTCGTGCGTCTCGCCCGCAATTGCGGCAGCGAGATTGTCGGCCGTCCCGCCGATCGGCAGACCCGTGGCCGGATCGCCTGTCTCTTCGAGATACTCGAGGTGACCGTGTGCGTGACCGGTCTCACCTTCTGCCGTGGAGCGGAATACGGCTGCCACGTCGTTGTAGCCTTCGACATCAGCTTTCGCCGCGAAATAAAGATAACGGCGATTCGCTTGCGATTCGCCGGCAAATGCTTCTTTGAGGTTGTGTTCTGTCTTGCTGTCTTTGAGTGACATTTCGGCTCCTCTCAATTGAAAATAAACCATTTTTAGACTGAGTCTAATAGACCGTACTCTATTCCCAGGCCCCATGGTTGTCAATGCGTGGAAGCCGCGTTGCCGCAACGGCTGGCAATCTTCGCTGTCGGTCGAGAGCCAACAGCAATCTGGAGTAGAATCGCCGGATGAGCGCCAAGAAAACGATCAATCTCGAAAAAGCCCTTACTGATCTCGAAGAGCTCGTCGAAGAACTCGAGTCCGGTGATCTGCCGCTTGAGAAAGCGATGAAAAAATTCGAGGAGGGCATCAAGCTCACCCGCGGGTGCCAGGCGGCCCTGAAGGAAGCCGAGCAAAAGGTCGAGATCCTGCTGAAGAGCGCCGGTGGTGAAGACCTGAAGGAATTCGAAATCGACGAC
>CAMYMP010000389.1 GCA_947259435.1 uncultured Woeseiaceae bacterium | reverse complement strand
CTGACGAAACCGCGAGATCGGACGAAGCTCGAGTTTGTCCGGGTCAAGCGCAACGAGAATTTGAACGTCGAGGACTTTACGCCCGAGAAACCGCCCAAGCCGCCTGAGACGCCGCCTGAAACTCCACCGCAAGACATGGACAGCATGGATCCGGACGCACCGACGATAAACGTTCCACCGCCGACCATGACGGCCGAAACGAACATTGGCGGTCCCGGTGGCATGAATATCGCCGAAGGCGACTATTTGCCGATCGTACGCGTAGCGCCTGTTTATCCCGCACGCGCGTTGTCACGCGGATTGGAAGGCTACGTTGATTTATCGTTTACGGTGACTACAGCTGGCACGGTGCGCGATCCTTTGGTGCTGTTCTCGACCAGCAGTCTTTTCGAAAGAGCGGCGCTGCGCGCCGTACTGAAATTCAAATACAAACCTCGAGTGGTCGATGGCGTGCCGGTTGATGTCCCGAACGTCAAGACGCGTATCTCATTTCAGATTGAGGATTAGCGACCCTGACGGGTTCCTGGTGATCGAAGAGGATACAAAACGACATGTATAGCTTGAATCGATTTTCTCTCAAAATTTGCCTGGCACTGGTATGCGGCGTGTTGGCTATGGGTCCCGTCATTGCGCAGGATGACGAGGATGCCGCCAAGCGCGAGTCTGAGAAGCAAAAGACCAAACAAGCGCAAGCCGTGAGTAAGGAAGTTTACGACCGAATTCAGAAAGCGCAGGAAATGGTCGATGCCAAAGACTACAAGGGCGCGTTAAAAAGTCTGAATAATCTCTACAATCCGGACAAGCTCACGGAGTACGAGCAGGCAAACGTTCTGAATTACATCGGTTTCGTATACTACAACATGGAAGACACGCAGAACGCAATTCGAACCTAAGAACGTATGGTAGCCATACCTAGTCTCGAAGAGCAGATGAAGAAGAAGACTACGTATACGATGGCGCAGCTGTACACGATGGAGGAGCAGTATCCGAAGGCCCTGTCGACGCTGGACAAATGGTTCCAGTTGGAAACCAATCCTGCGCCCGAACCGTTTATTCTCAAAGCGCAGAACCTTTACCAGGTACAACGCTACTCAGACATGATCGAGCCGATCAAGAACGCCATGCGGGTCGCGGAAAAGCGCGAGAAGCCGGTCAAGGAAGACTGGTACGTGTTGCTGAACTTTGCGTATTTCCAGCAGGAAGACTATCGTCAGGTGCGCGATATCCAGAAGATTTTGCTGCAGAACTGGCCAAAAAAACGTTACTGGTTTTCGCTGGCCGGCGCTTATACCGAACTCGGCGAGGATGACAAGCTGGTGAATGCGTATGCCGCGGCGTTCGACCAAAAGATGCTCGAAAAAGAGTCTGAGCTCGTAACGATGGCTCAGCTCTTTATGCAGCGGGAGGTTCCTTACAAAGCGGGGCAGCTACTCGAGAAAGAAATGGCATCGGGTCGCGTGAGTAAGAACGCCAAGAACTATCGCTTGCTTTCGCAGGCCTGGCAGTTATCGATGGAAAATGAGAAGGCGATACCTGCGCTCAGGGAGGCGGCTCGACTTAGCACAGACGGTGACCTCGATGTTCGTCTGGGTAACGCTCTTTTGAATACTGGCGAATACAAGGAATGTGTCACTTCAGTGCGAAACGGCATTCGCAAGGGTGGGCTCAAGAGCCCTGACAACGCACAAATTTCCCTCGGCATGTGTCTTTACAATTTGCGGCAATATCGCGCCGGGATCGAGGCATTCCAGGCTGCTGCAAAGACACCGCGGTCACGCAGAGTGGCGAATCAGTGGATCAATGTTATTCGAGCGGATATCGAGCGCAACGAACAGATCCGTCTAGCTGAAGAAGCGGCCCGTAAGAAACGCCAGGAAATCAACGAGCGCCTGAAAAAGAGCGGCCGAGCCTAGCCAAGCTCAGACCATCTTTCTACATGACCAGGGGCGTTGACGGATTACCGTCAACGCCCTTAAAATTTCGCGCGGCCAATGAGAAGTAATCGATCGATGCCAAAGATTACATATATCACCCCCGACGGTATCCATCACGATGTCGAAGTACAGAGCGGTTATTCCGTCATGGAAGGAGCGATCAATAACGATATCCCAGGAATCGTGGCTGAATGCGGCGGCGCATGCGCTTGCGCCACCTGTCACAGCTACGTGGATGAAGCCTGGCTGGATAAGGTGCCGGCTATGGATGACATGGAAGACAGCATGCTCGATGCTGCATTCGAACGTAAAGAGAATAGCCGGCTGACCTGCCAGATAGAGGTGAATGACAAACTCGACGGCCTGGTTATCCATGTTGCGGACAACGAGTACTGATGCGCATTCCCAATAACGAGTTAGGAGAAATATGATGTCGATACAAGCCGGCGAAAAAATGCCCGCAGGATCATTCGGTGTAATGACCGAGACAGGGCCGGGGGCCTTGACCACGGACGAACTGTTTTCCGGGAAAAAGGTTGTTCTTGTATCCGTGCCAGGTGCTTTTACGCCGACCTGCTCGATGAACCACCTGCCCGGATTTGTCGATCAGGCTGATGCATTGCTTGCCAAGGGCGTTGATACGATTGCATGCATGGCTGTGAACGATGTATTCGTGATGCACGCCTGGGGCAAGGACCGCGCCGTTGGCGATAAGGTGCGGATGCTGGCTGACGGCAATGGCGAATATGCACGGGCCCTGGGCCTTGAACTGGATGGAACCGGTTTTGGAATGGGCATGCGCGGACAACGGAACCGGTTTTGGAATGGGCATGCGCGGACAACGCTTCGCCATCGTGGTCGATGACGGAGTCGCCACGCACGTTGCCGTAGAGGAGCCCGGTCAGTTCGAGGTCAGTAAGGCCGAAGCCATACTCGAAAACCTCTGATCGATCACAGGGCGTCGGTGAGCTCCGGCACGACTTTAAACAGGTCTGCTACGAGGCCGATATCGGCCACTTCAAAAATTGGCGCTTCTTCGTCTTTGTTGATAGCAACGATTGTTCCGGCATCTTTGATGCCGGTGAGATGCTGAATTGCACCTGAGATGCCGATCGCGATATACAGGTCCGGCGCGATGATCTTGCCGGTTTGCCCAACCTGCATCTCATTCGGCACATAGCCCGCGTCGACAGCTGCACGCGTCGCGCCTACGCCAGCGCCGAGTTTGTCGGCGAGCGCATAAATGAGATCGAAGTTCTCCGCGCTGGCCAGGGCACGTCCGCCCGACACAACTGTGGCTGCGGTTTGCAGGTCGGGACGATCCGACGACCCGGCCTGAAGTTCAACAAAATGCGTATGTGTCGGCAATTCGACATCGACATCGACATTCTCGATTACGGCTGAATTTCCGCTGCCTACAGCCTGTCACTGATCTGGTTGACGCCGAGCAGGGCAGCGACCCGGGGCATCAGATCCTTGCCAAATGTCGTTGAGGGCGCAAACAGGTGGCTATAGCCTTTTGCAAGCGCGACGATCTGTGGCGCCAAAACGGCTGCAATGGCGTTTTTGTTGGCCGCATTCTCTACGGTAAGCACTCGCTTTACTGCGCCAAGGGCAGCCGCCTGTTCGGCGACCGATGCAGCGGACTCGGCCAGTACCAGGACGTCTATTTCAGAGCCTTCGATCTCTGCGGCGCAGGAAACGACTTTGGCCGTGCTCGGATTGAGTACCGAGCCATCGTGTTCGGCGATAAGCAGTACTTTTGACATTACACGAGTCCTTTGTCTTTTAGGGCCGCAAGCAGGCCCTGAACATCGTCGACCATGACGCCTCTGGCGCGCTCGGCCGGTGGTTCGAACAGGGTTTCTTTGAGTGGCGGACTCGGATCGATTCCAAGATCTGCAAGCGGTACCTCGTCGAGCGGTTTCTTCTTCGCTTTCATGATGTCCGGCAATTTGACGTAGCGCGGCTCGTTCATTCTCAGATCCACCGTAAGTACGGCCGGCAGGTCAACATCGATAATTTCCAGGCCGACGTCAACCTCCCGGGTAACACGGGCTTGCGCGCCGTCGAACTCGACGTGCGATGCGAACGTAGCTTGCGGGCGGCCCCACAGCGCGGCGAGCATTTGTCCGGTCTGGCTGTTGTCGTCATCGATAGCCTGTTTGCCGAGTATGATCAGCCCGGGTTCTTCCCGGTTGGCGATCTCCAGCAGAGCTCGTGCACGGCTTAGGGCATCGATCGAATCATCAGTCTGGATCAGTATTGCCCGATCGGCACCCATCGCAAGGCCCGTACGCAGTTGCTGTTGCGATTCGGCGCCGCCGATGGACACGACTATTACTTCGGTTGCCGCACCCCGGTCCTTGATGCGCAGTGCTTCTTCGAGGGCGATTTCGTCGAATGGGTTGATGCTCATCTTGACCCCGTCGGTTTCGACACCGCTGCCATCGGCCTTGACGCGCACGCGCACGTTGTAATCTACGACCCGCTTGAGGCCGACCAGTATTTTGTCCACGAATTGAGTCCCTCAATGCTCCAGAGACGAAAAAAAACGGGCGATACCCGCTCTGTACCGCTATTGTCTACGAGACCAAGGGCCTGTACAAGGCCGAATGTGCAACGTTACCGGGAGTGCGCGGTGGCTGATCGCAGCCCATTGATCAGCGTAGAAGACCTACTGCAAGAGATTGGCAGCAGCGGCCTGCGAATTGTGGATTGCCGGTTTGATCTTATGCAGCCGCTGGCGGGACGCCGCGACTATGAGGGCGCCCATATCCCGGGCGCCGTGTATGCTGACCTGAACACGGATCTTTCTGCTGCGACAGGGCCCGGTAGCGGGCGACACCCGCTGCCTGAGCTGCTTCGATGGCTCGGCCACCATCGGGCGGCCGTGTTGAATGGTGGGTTCGCGCGCTGGAGGGCGCTGCGGGCTCCTGTCGAAGAAGGACCCTTCGAAGTCGCGGTGCAGAACTTTTCGCCCAGGCCAGACCATAAGATGCTTCTCGAAACCGCGGAGATAGTCGCGGCAGGAGAGGATTGCCACGACCTGCGGCTCGTCGACGCGCGCGATAGTGCCAGATTTCGCGGCGAGGCAGAGCCGCTCGACAGGGTCGCAGGGCATATTCCGGGTGCTCTGAGCCTGCCGTTCTCAGCGAGTCTCGACAGTGACGGCTGCTGGAGGAAGCGGGCCGAGCTCAGACGCAACTGGGAGACCGTCCTGGGCGGGAATCTGGAGCCTCAGTGCAGCGTAATGTGCGGTTCCGGGGTGACGGCATGCCACCTGGTCATTTCCGCGCTTCTGGCGGGTCTGAGAGAACCCAGGCTCTACGTCGGCTCCTGGAGCGAGTGGATCGCGGATCCTTGCCGACCAGTCGCTACCGGTGAGTCCTGAACGGGTCGAAATCGGCGATATTTCACGCGGAAGCCGCGTGAACTTAATGCAGATTGCGTGGGTCGGAAGTAACTGTGGATCACTCGGCCAAGTGCCGTTCAGTTTACTAAACATGCTTTATTTCTCCTCAATAAAATGAATATAAAACATAATGTTATAGCTTTTATTTCATGTTATTTGGTAGCCTGTGCAGCGCCTGGTGAGGCCGTTGACACGGGAGAAAATAAGGCCGAAGCGAGAGCCCGCGATTGCATATCGCAATCGTCTATCCGAGACTACCAAGTCTTGGACGACAGCAATCTGATCGTCACGGCCGGGCTCAAACGGAAATATCACGTTGTCCTGGGACGGCGTGCATTCGGGTTGCGCTCGACATGGAATATCGGATTCCGGTCACCCACGGGAATGATTTGCCCAATGTCCGCCGAGGTGATTGTTGACGACGGTTTCGGGCCTGAGCGGATAAACATACGCTCGATCCGGCAACTGAGTCCCGAGGATCTGGATGATCTGCTGATCCGGTTCGGCAAGAAAAAACCGGAAATTGAACAAACCCCGGCGACAGAGGACGTGGAGGGCGCCGAGGTAGAAGAGCTGGACTGAATCGTCGGCCGGTTCCCGGTAAAACGATTTGGTCACGCAATCCGCAATCTCCGTGCGGACCCGCCCGGCCAGCCGCAAGGTTGGCCGGGTTTTATATTGCCTTTAAGATGTCCGCATGCAAAAAGAACTCGTGACGAGCGCCGCGCTGCGCGACGTCAAATATGAAATTCGCGGTCAACTGTCGAATCGTGCCTACGAACTCGAGAAGCGCGGCTACGAGGTTATCTCTCTAAACATCGGTAACCCCGGGCTGTTCGGCTTTCGCACGCCCGAAACCATGCGTCTGGCGATGATCGAGAACCTGGGTCAGGCCGAACCTTACAGCCACCAAAAAGGCATATTTCCGGCACGTGAAGCCGTTGTCATGCAGCAGCAGGATCGCGGCATTCAGGGTGTCAGCGCCGAAGAGGTTTTCATCGGCAATGGCGTCAGTGAATTGATTGACCTTTCGCTGCGGGCACTGTTGAACCCAGGCGACGAGGTCCTTGTACCAAGTCCTGATTACCCGCTTTGGTCGGCGGCTGTATCGCTCAACGGGGGTACGCCGCGTTACTACGATTGTGATCCACAGCGTGGATTTCAGCCTGACATGGCGCAGATAGGATCGCTTGTCGGGGAGCGCACCAAGGCCATCGTCGTGATCAACCCGAATAACCCCAGCGGCGCCGTCTACAGTCCGGACATCCTGCAGCAACTCGTTGCGGTTGCCGAAACGAACGGCATCGTCCTGCTTGCCGACGAAATCTATGATCAGATGGTGTATGACGACGCCGAGTTTGTCCCGCTGGCAACGCTCGTCGATGATGGGATTTGCCTGACATTTTCCGGGCTGTCGAAGGTATACCGGGCCTGCGGCTATCGTGTGGGCTGGTGCGTCTTCAGCGGTGATCTGGAGCGGGCAGAGGAGTTTGTGCACGGCATGGAGTTGCTGGCAGCGCTAAGGCTCTGCAGCAATGTACCGGGACAATGGGCCGTCCAGACCGCACTCGGTGGTTTTCAGAGCATCAGGGATCTCGTGTGCCCGGGCGGGCGTCTGCATCAGCAGCGTGAAGTGGTAATCGAACGCGTCTCTGCAAGCCCGTACCTCAGTATGCAGCGGCCGATGGGTGCGATGTACGCGTTCATCAAGCTCGACGATCGATTTGCCAAAAAGCTCGATGACCGCCAATTTGCGCAGGAACTTCTTGAAGATCAGCACGTGCTGGTGGCGCCAGGCAGCAGTTTTAATACGCCGTATTCGGATCACTTCCGCATTACGACGCTGCCTGACAGCGAAACGATCAATCTGGTTTTCGACAAAATCGACTCGTTGTTGCAGCAACGCACCTGAGCAATGTATGCGTGGCTGAATGAAGCGCTGCGCGAGTCATCGCATGTAGTCAC
>CAMYMP010000388.1 GCA_947259435.1 uncultured Woeseiaceae bacterium | reverse complement strand
CAGAATAGCAGCTTCTGGCCGGCGTTATAGCGGCCAGCTTCGGGCAGCCGGTCCTCGCGGTTATTCATAACGTCACGCCAACGCGCGAGCCACTTGGCATCGTTCTGCGTCAACTTGTTGTGTGCCCAGAAACTCCGGACCATTACCAAGAAAGATACGAACATCGCGATGCCGATAAACGGATGCAGGATACGCGTCCATGTACCGCCGCCCAGCAGGTTAGTAAGCCAGAACATCGACGGATGAAACAGCGCGAGACCCGATAACGCGAGGATGACGAATGCTATTGCGGTGAACCAGTGATTCACGCGCTCGTTAGCAGAATACCGCTCAATTTCCCTGTTCATGAAACTTCCTCGCTTTCTTCCTTTTCCTCTTCGACCTCGTTGGGTCCCACGCGGATGTAATGGAAAAATGACGCTAACGCCGCGAGGCCGAGCAACGCCAATGCAATCGGCTTTGTAGTGCCTTTCCAGAGGTTTACGAGCGGACTGATGGTGGGTTCGGCAGGCAAGCCAAAGAGCTGGGGACGATCCGCATGCTGGAGGACATACATTACGTGCGTCCCGCCAACGCCGGCCGGGTCGTACAGTCCAGCATTTGCATAACCGCGGTCCTTGAGATCCGCCACGCGCTCATCGGCATGATCGATCATGTCCTCCTTGGATCCGAACACCAGGGCCCCCGTCGGGCATGCTTTGATGCACGCCGGCTCGAGTCCGACTGCGACACGATCGGAGCACAGCGTGCACTTGTAGGCTTTGGAGTCTTTCTTCGAGATACGTGGGATATCGAATGGACAACCCGCGATGCAGTAACCGCAGCCGATGCAATTCTCTTCGTGAAAATCGACAAGACCGTTCGCGTACTGCACGATTGCACCGGGTGCCGGACAAGCCGCAAGGCAGCCCGGGTCTTCGCAGTGCAGACAGCCGTCTTTGCGGATCAGCCACTCGAACTTACCGTTTGGTTCCTGTTCATAGAAACGCATGACAGTCCACGACTGATCGCTCAGGTCGCGCGGGCTATCGAATTCGCCATTGTTGACACCGACGGCATCGCGCAGGTCGTTCCACTCCATGCATGCAGCTTCGCATGCTTTGCAGCCTATGCATTTGGAAATGTCGATCAGCTTCGCGACCCGTGTCGTCTTACGGACCGAAGGACTCTCGGTAGTGGTCGCAGAGCGCGCTTTGATGTCGAGTGACTGTAGTGCCATGGGTTACCTTAAGCCTTTTCGACGTTGACGAGGAATGCCTTGAATTCGGGCGTATTCGTGTTCGCATCGCCGACGAACGGCGTCAGCGTGTTCGTCAGGTAGCCTGGCTTTGCGCGCCCTTTGAATCCCCAGTGGATGGGCAATCCGACGTGATGGACGGTACGGCCCTGTACCGTCAGGGCACGGAGACGCTTCGTGACGACCGCCTTCGCAACGATTTCGCCACGCTTCGAACTAACGCGAACCATATCGCCGGGGTCAATGCGCTTTTCCGCCGCCAGAGACGCGCCGATTTCGACGAATTGCTCCGGCTGCAATATGGCGTTGATCTCAACGTGTTTCGTCCAATAATGAAAGTGCTCAGTTAGCCGATACGTCGTCGCGACATACGGAAACGCGTCTGCATCGCCCATATTCTCGAGATCGCGCTGGAATACGCGTGCGGCAGGATTGTTTCGCGCTGCGGGGTGCTCGGGATGCATGGGATTCGCGGCGAGTGGAGATTCGAACGGCTCATAATGTTCAGGGAATGGCCCTTCGGCCATCTTGTCAACAGCGAATAGCCGCGCCACCCCCTCCGGATTCATGATGAACGGTCCCATGCCTTGCGACGGTGCCGAGGTGCGGCTGAAATCCGGTACGTCGATCCCGTTCCAGTTGTCCCCGTCCCAGCTGATGACGCGCCGGTGCGGATCCCAGGGTTTGCCTTCCGGATCGGCCGATGCGCGGTTATAGAGGATGCGCCGGTTGGCCGGCCACGAGAACGCCCAGCCCAGGGTATTGCCCAAGCCACTCGGGTCCGAGTTGTCGCGGCGCGCCATCAGGTTACCCTCCTCAGGCCATGCGCCGCAGAACAGCCAGCAGCCGCACGCGGTCGATCCATCATCCTTGAGCTCACCGAAGCCGCTGAGTTGTTGCCCGGCGCGCCGCAATACCCTGCTCGGATCTTCCGGATCGGTGAGGTGGACGAGCGCCTTGCCGTTGAATTCGCGCGCGAGTTCCTCGGCGGACGGCTCCTCCGGATTCAGGTGATTCCAGGTCATATTCAGGATCGGCTCGGGAAACGCACCGCCCTCCTGTCGGTACATCTCGCGCAGCTGCAGGAATATGCCGGCGATGATCTCTGCGTCTCCTTTGGCCTCTCCGGGCGGCTCCGCGCCTTTCCAATGCCATTGCAGCCAGCGGCCCGAATTGACGAGCGAGCCATGCTCTTCAGCGAAGCAGGTCGATGGCAGGCGAAACACCTCGGTTGAAATACTTTCGGAATCGGCGGGATTGAACTCGCCGTAATCCTTCCAGAACTCAGAGGTCTCGGTCTCCAGCGGGTCGATGATGACAAGATAATCCAGGTTTGCGAGCGCTTCGCCGAGTTTGCGTTTATCCGGAAAGGCGGCGAGGGGATTGAATCCCTGGCAGATGTAGCCGTTCAATTCGCCCTGGTGCATGTCATCAAACACCTGCAGTACGTCATGCACGCGGTCGAGTTTCGGCAGCCAGTCGAAGCACCAGTCGTTTTGTGGCGTCGCAGCGTCGCCGAACCAGGCCTTCATGAGGCTCACGACAAACCTGGAATAATTCTGCCAGTAGCTCATCTGGTTCGGGCGCAAGGGCTTAAACGCACGCGATTCGATATATGGGCCGTACTCCGTTTCAGTTTCATTCGGCAGGGTCAGATAGCCAGGCAGCAAATCGGACAACAGGCCCAGGTCCGTCAGGCCCTGGATGTTCGAATGACCGCGAAGCGCATTCATGCCGCCGCCGCTTTGGCCGATATTGCCGAGCATCAACT
>CAMYMP010000387.1 GCA_947259435.1 uncultured Woeseiaceae bacterium | reverse complement strand
GGACGCCAAGTCACCACTGCTATCGATCATTGAGCAGGCGGGAGGCGTACGTGGTGCGATCGAAAAGTCGATCGAGGACCTGCGTGGCGGACAGCAGGTCAATGATCCAATTGCCGAGGACACGCGTCAGGCACTCGAAAAGTACACGATTGATCTGACCGAGCGTGCCGAGCAGGGCAAGCTCGATCCGATTGTCGGTCGCGACGATGAGATTCGGCGCACGATCCAGATACTGCAGCGTCGCACCAAGAATAATCCCGTGTTGATCGGCGAGCCCGGAGTCGGCAAGACCGCAATCATTGAGGGTCTCGCGCAGCGCATTGTGAACAACGAAGTTCCGGAAGGGCTGCGCGGCAAGCGCATCTTGTCCCTAGACATGGGTGCTTTGATTGCCGGTGCAAAATTCCGCGGCGAGTTTGAGGAACGTCTCAAAGCCGTATTGAGCGATCTTTCGAAGCAGGAAGGTCAAATCATTCTATTCATCGACGAGCTGCACACGATGGTTGGCGCCGGCAAGGCCGAAGGGTCGATGGACGCCGGCAATATGCTCAAGCCGGCACTCGCGCGCGGCGAGCTGCACTGCGTCGGCGCGACGACGCTCGACGAATATCGCAAGTACCTCGAAAAAGACGCAGCGCTCGAACGCCGTTTTCAGAAAGTGCTGATCGACGAGCCGACCGTGGAGGACACGATCGCGATTCTGCGTGGACTCAAAGAGCGTTATGAGGTTCATCATGGCGTTGAAATCACGGATCCCGCGATCGTAGCTGCCGCGACGCTGTCGCATCGCTACATCAGCGACCGACAGCTTCCCGACAAAGCGATTGATCTGATCGACGAAGCGGCATCGCGCATTCGCATCGAGATCGACTCGAAGCCCGAGGCGATGGATCGGCTCGAGCGGCGCATCATTCAGCTCAAGATCGAACGTGAGGCTCTGAAAAAGGAGTCCGACGACGCATCACGCAAGCGGCTTGTGGATATAGAGACGCAGCTTGGTGATCTCGAAAAGGAATTTGCCGACCTCGAGGAGGTGTGGAAGGCTGAAAAAGCGGCCATGCAAGGCACAACGCACATTAAGGAAGAGCTCGAGCGCGCCCGTCTGGAACTGGAAACTGCTCATCGGGCAAACGACCTCGCGCGCATGTCGGAATTGCAGTACGGGCGGATTCCCGAACTCGAGAAGCAGCTGGCAGATGCCGTGCAGGCTGAAGGCAAGGAAACGACCTTGCTGCGCAACAACGTGACCGACGAGGAAGTTGCGGAGATTGTATCCAAGTGGACCGGCATTCCGGTCTCCAAGATGCTCGAGGGCGAGAAGGAGAAACTTCTGCAAATGGAGTCCGAGGTGCAGAAGCGCGTGGTTGGTCAGGACGAGGCCGTGAGGGTCGTTGCGAACGCAATTCGCCGATCGCGTGCGGGTTTATCAGATCCGAGAAGGCCGATCGGCTCGTTCCTGTTTCTCGGGCCAACCGGTGTCGGCAAGACGGAACTCACCAAAGCGCTCGCGAACTTCCTCTTCGATACTGACGATGCGATGGTGCGCCTCGATATGTCGGAGTTTATGGAAAAGCACTCCGTTGCCCGGCTGATTGGCGCGCCGCCCGGATACGTGGGCTACGAGGAAGGCGGTTACCTGACCGAGGCCGTTCGGCGCCGCCCATATTCGGTGATCCTGCTCGACGAGGTCGAGAAAGCGCATCCCGACGTGTTCAACGTGCTGCTGCAGGTACTCGATGACGGACGGCTGACCGACGGTCAGGGTCGCACCGTCGATTTTCGTAACTCGGTCATTGTCATGACGTCGAATCTCGGGTCGCAGATGATTCAGGAACTGGCGGGCGAGGAACAATACGACAAAATGAAGTCCGCGGTTATGGAGGTCGTCAGCACGCATTTTCGGCCGGAGTTCATCAATCGTGTCGACGACGTGGTTGTGTTCCACCCGCTGAGTCGCGAGCATATACGGCTCATCGTCGACATTCAGCTCGGCTACCTGCACGATCGCCTCGCCGATCGCGATATGCGAATCACGCTGTCGGAGGCTGCTCGGGACAAGCTTGCGGAAGCCGGCTTCGATCCCGTCTACGGGGCGCGTCCGCTGAAACGTGCGATTCAGCAACAGGTTGAGAATCCGCTGGCACAGGAGATACTACAGGGCAAGTTCAAGCCGGGCGATGTCATCGAGGTGGGCGTCGCGGATGATCGCCTCGACTTCCAGAATGCGGCATAGTTGATTGGCCGGGTTTTGACAGTGCCTCCAGCGCCAGTCGATTGCCACAATGTACTAACATTACGGCGCACTCCTACTATAATCCGCGAAACCCGAGGAGTTTTGTGCATGCCGATTTACGAGTATGCGTGTCAGGAATGTGATCACACGCTCGATGCGCTGCAAAAGATTGCGGACGCTCCGCTCGTGGATTGCCCTGCGTGCGGCAAGCCCGGTTTGAAGCGGCTGCTTTCCGCTCCGCGTTTTCGGCTGAAAGGTTCTGGCTGGTACGAAACGGACTTCAAAAAGGACAATCAGCGTAACCTGCACGGTGAATCGGAACCGTCGAAGTCGAAAGACAAACAGACGGCCGATAAGAGCGGCGACAAGACGAAGCCGGCGTCGACCGAAAAGAAGAAGACCAAGGCAGACTCCTCATCATGAAGCGCCTGCGTCGTTATCTGGTTGCTGGCATCCTCGTCTGGCTGCCCCTGGGCATTACGTATTTCGTGCTGCGGTTTCTTGTCGGTCTCATGGACCAGTCACTCAAGCTGTTGCCGCAGGAGTTTCGACCAGAAGCATGGCTGGGCATGCCGATACCTGGTCTCGGTGTCATCCTGACCATTATCGTGGTCTTGCTTACCGCTGATGGAACGAATTCCGATAGTTCGTTCGATCTACTCGGCGGCCAAGAATTTCGCGGAGATCGTATTCTCGGATTCAGGAAATGCATTCAGCAAAGTTTTGTTGGTCGAGTATCCCCGTAAAGGAATTTATTCTCTGACGTTTCAGACGGCCACCGACATCGGTGAAATTCAGGGCCGCACCGGTGAGGAAGTCGTCTGTTGCTTTGTGCCGACCACACCGAATCCAACCTCCGGCTTTATCATAATCCTGCCAAGAAGGGACGTGATCGAACTGGACATGGAAGTGGACGAGGCCGTCAAACTGATCATGTCGCTCGGGGTGGTCGTTCCGACGTGGTCGAAGCAGCAGACGGCCGAGTTGCCGCTCAAAATTCCCGAAGATTAACCGCGGCCCGGATATTACTTATCTTCATGGCTCGCTGCGCTGCGCTTTACTTCCGATAAGCAATATCCAGGCCGCGGTTATTACGCCCGGCGCTCCGCCGGTTGTATATTCGTGGCTCAGGCCGTACCATTCCGCCTCTTTTTTGGGCCGGATTCTCGGAACTTACGATGCGCAGCCACTATTGCGGACAAGTTGATGAAACGCTGATCGGACAGGACGTCGAGGTCTGTGGCTGGGTGCACAGGCGTCGCGACCACGGCGGTGTCATCTTCATCGATTTGCGCGATCGTGAGGGGCTGTTGCAGGTCGTGTTCGACCCCGATCGACCGGAGATTTTTGCGGAGGCCGAGCGCATTCGCGGAGAGTATGTCTTGGCCGTCAAAGGGCTCGTAAGAGAGCGTCCCGAGGGCACGATAAATCCGAACATGACGACCGGCCAGGTCGAAGTCCTGGCGCAGGAGCTGACGGTCCTGAACCGTTCGGAAACACCGCCATTCCATCACGACGAGCAGGCTAACGAGGAACTGCGTCTGAAGTATCGCTACCTCGATCTGCGACGCGAGGATATGCTCAACAACTTGCGCCTGCGGCACAAAGTGACGATGGCGATGCGCGAGTTCCTTGACGGTGAGGGCTTCGTCGACGTCGAGACACCGATGCTGACAAGGGCGACGCCGGAAGGCGCTCGCGATTACATCGTTCCCAGCCGCACGAATCCCGGCAAGTTCTTCGCATTGCCACAGTCGCCGCAGTTGTTCAAGCAGCCGGGCGTTACCGGAGAAATGGAAGGGCTCATACGGCATCTGTTCAAGAGAGTGCTCGACGTCGACCTGCCGTCGCCGTTTCCACGCATCAGCTATGCGGACGCGATGCAGCGCTACGGTTCTGACAAGCCTGATCTACGCATCGACCTGGAGCTGATAGAAGTTTCCGACCTGATGGACTCGGTCGAATTCAAGGTTTTTGCCGGGCCGGCTGCCGATCCCGACGGCCGTGTCGCGGCCTTGTGCCTGCCGAACGGCAACGAGCTGACGCGCAAGGCTATCGATGACTACACGGACTTCGTCAGGCGCTACGGCGCAAAGGGTCTCGCTTACATCAAGGTCAATGATGTTGACGCAGGTCGCGACGGGCTGCAGTCACCAATCATGAAGTTCCTTCCGGATGCAACGGTGGGCGGCATCCTGGAACGCACTGGCGCGAAGACGGGTGATCTGATCTTCTTCGGGGCTGACAAAGCGCGCGTCGTCAATGACGCGCTCGGAGCGCTGCGCGTGAAGCTCGGAGAAGACCGCGGCCTGGTCGCCGAAAGCTGGGCACCGATCTGGATCGTGGACTTTCCGATGTTCGAGCAGGATCCCAAAACGAAATCCTGGGACCCGTTGCACCATCCGTTTACAGCTCCGGTCAACGACGATCCGGATGCCTTGCTAGCGGATCCAGCCAATGCTTTGTCCCGGGCTTATGATCTGGCCCTAAACGGACTTGAGCTTGGTGGGGGGTCGATTCGTATACATGATCAGCGCATGCAGTCAGCCGTCTTCAGGCTGCTCAAAATCAGTGAGGAGCAAGCCGAAGAAAAGTTTGGTTTTTTGCTGCGTGCGCTCGAGTATGGTTGCCCGCCCCACGGCGGCATCGCGTTCGGCCTCGATCGCATCGTCATGCTGATGGCGGGCGCCGAGAGCATTCGCGACGTAATTGCATTCCCGAAGACGCAATCTGCGCAATGCCCGCTCACGAATGCGCCGGGCGCAGTCTCGACCGAGCAGCTCAAGGAAGCCGGTATTCGGTTACGGGCGCCGCGCAGCGACTAGTAAAAAATTGTCTCGCCGTCCGGTCTCCGTCCTCGTCGTCGTTCACAACGACGACGGTCAGGTCTTATTGCTACGGCGCGCGAAGCCATTCGATTTCTGGCAGTCGGTGACCGGCAGCCTGCATGAAGGCGAATCTCATGCAGACGCAGCCGCTCGCGAGTTATTCGAGGAAACCGGACTGACGGACGAGGGCCTGCTCACGTACTCTGGCATTAGCCGGATTTTCGTCATCGATCCTCGTTGGCGGCATCGCTTCGAACCCGGCGTCGTCGAGAATGTCGAATATGAATGGAGGTATCGTCTGCCGGGCACACCGGATATCGTTCTGGACGCAGCCGAGCATTCCGAATTTTGCTGGCTGCCCGTTGCTGAGGCGATTAAAAAAGTATGGTCCTGGACGAACAAAGACGCTCTGCAGATGCTGACGAGTTGAGGTCGGTCAACAACGTCATCTGCATTCACGGAATCTGGTCGCACAGCCTCGCATTGACCTTGATCAAGCGCCGGCTCCAGAAAGAGTATGGCATGAACGTGCTGCTCTTCAACTATCGCTCGGTGCGCGGCACGCTCGATGAAAACGCCGCCGCACTCACAAGGTTTATTCACGCGAAGGAATTGGACACGACGCATATTCTCGGTCACAGCCTGGGGGGCGTCATCGCACTGCGCATGCTGGCGAACGATCCCGATGCGGTCCCCGGACGCGTCGTGTGCATGGGGTCTCCGCTCACCGGGTCGCGGGCTGCCGCCTTTCTGAGTACGCAAGACTGGGGCGAGCGGATCCTGGGGCGCTCGCTGCCAGCCGGCGTCGTGCATGAGACCGCCAACGAGTGGGCCTCGCACGTTTGCCACGATCGTGACGTCGGCATCATCGCCGGAACGGTGGGGCTGGGCATGGGTCGGCTGGTCACCCGTTTCGATGGTGACAACGATGGCTCGGTCGCCGTGTCGGAGACGCAGCTCGACGGCGCGAAAGACCATATCTGCATGCCAGTCAGCCATAAAACCATGCTGGTCTCGGCCGATGTGGCGGACCAGGTCGCGGCTTTTTTCAAGCGCGGCGAATTCCTGCGAGACGACCTGTAGGAGCGGTTGCCTACAGAT
>CAMYMP010000386.1 GCA_947259435.1 uncultured Woeseiaceae bacterium | reverse complement strand
GTCGCCGCCGAGCCGCCCCAGGACGTCCTCCGGCCTCAGGCAGAACTCCAGTCGATGACCAAATGCTTTGAGCAGAGCATCGCCGGCGTGGTGTCCAAAACGGTCGTTGATGGTCTTGAAGTGGTTGAGATCCAGATACAACACGGCGCCTGTCTCGTACGCGCGCACGCATGCGGAGCCCTCCTTCTCGAATCCGCGACGATTCAACGTATTCGTCAGTGGGTCACGCAACGCATCCGCCAGCATTTTGTCTTCATTTCGCTTGCGTTGCGTAATATCGACCAGGGTAACCGAAAAGTCGTCACCAACCGGCTCACCAACAACGCGAAGCCAACTCTCACCATCACCCTGCTCCAGGGGCGTTTCGAAACTCACAGCCGAGATGTCGCCCGCTTCGTTACTGAAGTGTGTAATCAGTCGCTCGGGATCAAGCTGCGAAAGTTTGTGTAGCGGCATGCCAACCAGCGTTCCCGTGCCAGAACCCAGGTAAGTTTCAGCCGCGCGATTGGCGAACACGCAGCGAAATCGCAATCCCTTTTCGTTGCGGTCACGCGCAAAGCGCAGGATCCCGTTCGACGACGTCTCGATCAAGGTCCTGATAAGGTGTTCACTGTCAGCAAGCTGATGTTGTGCTTTACGCCGCTCAGTGACGTTCCGGCAAACCACGACCATGCCGAGGCTCTGCCCTTTCGGGCTTTTGAGCGGGGCGACGCTGAGTTCGTAGATGTGATCCTTGTTGAATTTGAGTGTCTGCGTCAGGTCCAGTTCGTTGGCCTGCTTGAGGATCGCCCTCGCTTCCGGGAAATCTTCCCACAACTTCTGACCGATCAGCTCTTTTTCCGTGCCATTAAGAAGCTCTTCGGCGCTTTTGTTGGCACAAACGATGCGCTCCTCGTGATCGAGCACAATAATCGGATCGCGCACGTGATCAAACAAGGTCTGATAGCCGACCGGACTGAATTCATAAAAGCGCATCGACATGGAAACGTATGCAAACAGTGGCAGCAGCAGCACAAGCGTCAGCGATGTGAATGGAAAATCGGACGAGCCCCGATCCCAAACAAGCGGTTCGCAACGTTGACCGCAAATGGAAGCAGCGTGCAGCCGAGCAGCATCAGCACCGTGCGGCGATGCGCCAGTGCAATCGTCGGTAAGCGCGCCGCAAGAGCAGCTATCGTAAAGCCGATCAACCCATACATGAACGGTGCATGCACACGGTTGAACCAGTAGTGTTCGGTGATGTCCGTGAAACGAATACCTGCCTCTGTCTGGACGACCGCCCAGATGATGTTGTGCATGGAATTCGTCAGAGCGAGCAGTGTCGTCGCAATTGGCACGACGGAGAGCAATGCAATGAACAAGGCGCTGGGCGAACCGACCGTGTATTCACGGTAGATAACGTAGAACGCGACCGGCAAGAATCCGGATGCGAAAAACGCCAGGATCCGACCGATGCCATAGATATTCGGGTCGGTGGTTCCGTAGGAAAATGCGCTGCCGGCGACCAGAGCACCAACCAGGAGGAATATGAACGCGACGGCGCTGTTCGCATGCTGCGGCGACGATCGCGTAACGCGAACAGCCAGCCCGAGATACGCGACCGCGGCAACTGCCAGGAGTGGCCGCACGAACATATCGAGCGTCTCGATCATGCGCCGACCTCAAGCGCAGCTTGGCCAATTATGCAGTGCATCCCGTCATGCTAGCCGGGATCAGGGCGACATAATGCGACCTGTGCCGCATTATGAAAAAGGTCAAAGGCCCTCGGCAGTGTCCTCGATCAGCCGGTCAACAACGCCCTTGAGCGCGTCATCATTGCTCGCTCCGGCAGCGCGCTCCAACTCGTATTTTTTCAGCTGCCGATGGGCGCTCGTCCCGCGCTGCAGAATGCGACGGAGTGAATTGATCTCCTCGGTGCAACCAAGTGCCATGGCGTCCTCGGCAGTCAGAGACAACAACTCGTCGAGCAACGTCTCGAACGGTACGACGACGCCCTTCGCAAGATCGATCAGTCCTTCGTCGAAGCTGTATCGCATCGCCCGCCAGCGGTTCTCACGAATCAGCATCGGCGTGTAAAGACGCCAGCGCTGATTGTTCCTCCTGAGCCGATACAGCATGCGCAGAATACAGACGAGCAGCGCCGTCAGCGAAACCGCGTCGTCCAGACGCGTGCAAACATCCATGACACGCGTCTCGAGCGTCGGAAACTTCGCACTCGGGCGAAGATCCCACCAGATTTTGGTCGAGTCTTCGATAAGGCCTGCATCCATCAGTATGCGCACATGCCGTTCGTACTCCGCGTAGCTCGCAAAGCGCTCGGGAATTCCCGTGCGCGGCAAAGCGTCGAATACGGTCAAACGGTAGCTCTTTAGTCCGGTATCGCGCCCTTCCCAGAATGGTGACGAGCACGACAACGCCAGCAGGTGCGGCAGGAAATACGACATCTGATTCATTAGGTCGATACGCAGCTCGTCATCTTCGATACCGACGTGCACGTGCATGCCACAAATCAAAAGCCGCCTTGCGGCGCCCTGCATCTCGATCGTCAACTGGTCGTAGCGTTCCTTACGCGTATGTTTTTGATCGTGCCAAAGACTGAACGGGTGCGTGGATGCCGCGATGAACTCAAGCCCGTGACTGTTGGCAACATGCTTGATGCCGCGACGCAGGCGCACCAGATCTTCACGTACTTCCTGAACGTTTCCGCAAACCTTTGTGCCGATCTCGACCTGCGAACGCAAGAGCTCGGATGTCACCTGAGTGCCGAGACGCTCCTCGCATTCCTTCATCAAGGTCTTGGGCGGGTCGGCTACGAGAGCGCGAGTATCCGGGTCGATCAGCAGATACTCTTCCTCTACGCCGAGCGTGAATTTCGGTCCGGAGTCATTCATTTTGTTATTCCCCGTCTGGCTAATCGCCTTATTTTTTATGCCGGAATTCTGTCCTGTTTTAGTCCGATTTTTTCCGGAATCGATTCGATTGTGCGGTGCATGATCGGCGCAATCTCGTCGATACCGGCGATATCGTCAATCATGTCCTGACGAATCTCGATGCCCACGTGCGGAAGCCCTTCCCCTTCAGCATGATGGTCGATCGTGAAATCCTGCGGCGCTTTGCCGGAGTAAGGCTCGTTGTCTCCAACCAGGAATCCCGCCGCACGGAAGTCCTCGAGGAAAATGTCAGACAACCGCGAATCCTTGTCCCACAAGACGCCCGTCTGCACGGCGCGCGATACTCCATTCAGGACCGGCGTAAAGCTGTGTACCGAGATGAACACCGGACTTGGCCCAATGGCCCTGAGCCGTTTGATTTGCTCTGCGATTGCCCTGTGGTAGGGCCAGTAAATTGCGTTTGCGCGGGCGTCCTTGTCCGCCTGAGTGAGATTGCGATTACCCGGCACAATAATGCCGTCGCCGTACTCCAGAAACGCGCCCGGATCCATGAGCTGCCGGTTGCAGTCGACCACCAGTCGCGAATACTGGGCGATCACAGCGGTTACGCCCAGGCTCTTCGCCAGAATCTCGGTCAGCTTTCCGGCGCCGATATCGATTGCCAGGTGGCAGCGGCGCGCAAACGGGTCCAGGCCCATATCGCCGAGCGCCCGGGGAAAGCGGCAGCTCGCATGGTCACAGACGAGCAGGATCGGGGACCTGCCAAGCGGGTTTACAACATAGAAGGGAGACGGCTCACTAGAGGTCAGCAGTGAATTATCAGTATTATTTTGCGAACCGGCTGACATAGATCAAGACGTTGGATTTATTAGCGTCAGAGTGTACCGCATCGCGCCTGTCGCGACATCGGTACAGGGCCGGTATTTGGGTCAATGATTATGCCGGGACGGCGGAGAAGCGGTGGTCGCTCCAGGGTTCGAATGAACGCACCGATGCCGGCCGTGCGATGTAGTAGCCCTGGGCAAACTCGATACCGAGCGAACCGAGTTTATCGAGCACCTGCTTGGTCTCCTCTCGATCTGCAATAGTCTCTATGCCCATAGCGTGACCGACCTGCGAGATCGCTTTGACCTTACTTTCGTCCCCGCTGTCGTCCACCACATTGCGAATG
>CAMYMP010000385.1 GCA_947259435.1 uncultured Woeseiaceae bacterium | reverse complement strand
TGCCTTCAAGAAAATGCGCTGGATATAGGCGGACTCAGGCTACGCCCGACAGCAAGTACCCGGGAAGAGCGGCGCGCAGCGCATTGCCCGACCGGGCGGATTGCATTCAATCGCGAATGATCAGCGCGGCGGCCGCATAGAGACCCAGCGCAAGCACTACGACCGCGGTAAATCCGAACTCGATGGCAAGGAGGGTAGCGATAGTTGCGCTCATCACCGAGGCAAAACCGTTGATGCCCCAGGCCCACGGGATGAAGTCCGGTGCACGATTCGCGACCTGACTCAGCCCGATCGGGAACGGCATGCCCATGCAGAATGCCAGCGGCGCGATGAGCAGAATGGATAACGCGATCTTGATTCCGTCCGCGAGCCCGACAAACCGTTGGAAGAGTATCGGTAGCAGGACCACGTAAACGACGGTAATAGCTGATATGCCGGCGACGGCCATGGCCACGGCGGAACGTTGGCGCCGCTCGAGTCGTTCTACCAACCGGCCCGAGTACGCACTGCCGAATCCGGCGAATACCAGGAAACCGCTGAGTACCACGGCAACGGCATACAGCGGGTGACTGAGGAACAGGATGAACTTCTGGATGAAGGCGATTTCCACGAAAAGAAACGCCAGCCCGAGCAAAAAGAAGAAGCTGCCCATTCTGATGCCGGTGCCGCGCGGCCAGCTGCGTTTGATTTTCGCGAGCGGCAGCAGGATCAGGACAAAACCTGCGATCACCGCCTGGACGATCGTGGCGATAAGTATCAGGTAGCCCCATTCGATGAGTCCCGCGCCGCCTTGCTGGCGGAGCGACAAGACCTCGGGCAATACGCTCCATTTGAAGAAGTGAAAGAAGTAAGGCCTGTTATCCGTCGCCGGTGCGATGTGAAACTTGTAGCGCTCGACAAATTCATCGGCGTCGTCGCCGAGCAGCGCTGTAATACCGTCAAAAAGAATCGCCTGCTCGAGGAGATTATAACGATTCGCCTCGTCTGCCGGCATCGATGGATAATATGCGGTATCGAAGGAGTGCGAGCGGGCGAATTCCTGGATCGCCGCAATGTCGTTCAGCGAGAACTCACCGTTTTTTACGAGTAACGTGCTGGTGTTCCAGCTCCGGATCATTGCAATTCGTCGTCCGGGCTCGGTGACGCCCATGCCAAGTAACGCGTCGCGAAAGGTGGCAACGAGTTTGAGACTGTCTCGCGGCGGCAGCTGCAGCCAGCGCGTAATCGCAAGCAGGCCGCCGGGCGCGGTATGCCGAAGGTATTCCTGAATTGCCTCGGTCGTGTAGAGATAACTTTCGCTGAGTGCCTGCGCCCCCGAACCGGAGGCCGCGAAGGAATCCAGTAACGCGACCTGAATGAGATCGTATTGATCCCTGCTTTTCGCGACAAATCCCCGCGCTTCCCGCGTATGCACGGTGATCCGCCGATCTTCATATAGCCTGCCCGCAAAGTCGGCGAAAACTGTGCCAACCAGGTCAGTCATCTCCGGGTTGAGCTCCACCGCATCGATGCTGCCAGCGCCGTTATACAAGGCCATCAGCACATCCGTGCCGCCTCCGGCGCCGAGCACCAGCACGCGAGGTGAGTCGAGCAGCGCATACGGAAGCGCGGCCGTGACATCGCCGAGGTATGCAACGGCATCGAGATCCCCTGTGAATTTCGAGATGACGCTCATGCCATCGCCGTCCGTGAATACGGCCAGTTGCGGTGGCGGAACGAAGCTGGTGTTGAAACTCAGGCCCGGGGCATAGCGAAAAGGTACGCTCGGGCTCTCGACCACCGTCAGCAGCCCCAGCGGACTCGACGACACTGCCAGCACCCTGCTGTCGACGACCTGCATCGCCTGGCTAAGCCCCTTGTATTCCGAGATGCGCATGTCGAGCCAGCCCTGCGGCATGCCGAGAATGGCGACCAGGCAGACAAACTGGACCGCGAGGAGTGGCCTCCGTGTGCTTGAGGTGATGCCCATCAGAACAGATGCCAGGAGGGCGATGATTGCCAGCATGATCAGCGCCTGTTGCGGCGGCAGGAGAAAAAGTAATCCGATGACAAGCATGGCGCCGACACCGGCACCCAGTAGATCGAAAGAATAGATTCGGCCAATGTGCGCCCGGCGGCAGGTGAAGGCGAGACCGATGCAACAGGCAGCAAAGAAAAATGGCACGAAGTAGACCAGATAGATAATCGCGAGATAGAGGAACTGGCGCGGATTCCAGACTATTTCCAGAGCATTGAATGGCACTCGCTGTCCGAGCACGAAACAGGTGACCATCGTGATGCTGAAAAGCAGTGCCGAGACGCCGTACGCCAGCGGAAATCGCGGCTCGAGCCAGCGTTTGCTGATCGCGATGACGGTGCCGCTGACGCCATAGCCCAGGAGAGCCACGCTGATGATCATGTAGGCGAAGTGATGCCACTGCACAATCGAGAGAACGCGCATCAACAGGACTTCGTACGCTATCGCCGCCAGGGAGACGAGAAGCGTGGCGAGGAAGAGCGAGCGCACGGTAGGGGCGCTTAGTGCTTGCCCGTCAGAGGAACGAACCGGACCGCGGCAATTTGCCGGGTTATTACCTCGTCGTCATCGGTTTTCTCGAGTAGAAGCAGTTGCTGGGTCGTGAAGCGGCCGCCCACCGGGATGACCATACGGCCGCCGGGCCGCAGCTGCTGGACCAGCGGCGGCGGTACGTGGCTCGCAGCCGCCGTCACGACGATCGCATCAAACGGACCGTGCCCTTCCCAGCCGTAGTAGCCATCGCCGAGCTTCGTCGTAACATTGTCGTAGCCGAGACGCGTAAGCCGTGCCGCCGCCTCATCTGCCAGCGCTTCGATGATTTCAATGCTGTAAACGTGCTTCACTAATTTGCCGAGAATCGCCGCCTGGTAACCGGAGCCGGTGCCGATCTCCAGGACAACATCGTCGGATTGGGGATCGACGATGTCGGTCATCAGCGCAACGATGTAGGGTTGCGAAATCGTCTGTCCGTGACCGATCCGTAGCGGGCGATTCTCG
>CAMYMP010000384.1:2051-5064 GCA_947259435.1 uncultured Woeseiaceae bacterium | reverse complement strand
CTGATCGAGTTAAATACGCTAGAAAAGAATAACTTAGAAGAACTATCTCGAAATGTTATCGGATTGGTGCAGCTTGGCCGTTTCTGCTTGCCGCAGGGCTGGCAGCCCGGCGAAGCGCTGGCCGCGAAACAGTCCGAGGCGCTCAGAAAAATGCTGCTTGCCGTGGTTTCGGATGTGCGCCTGGTCCTCGTGCGTATCGCCGAGCAGCTGTACCGCATGCGGCGGGCGAAAGATGCGACGCCGGAGGAACAGCGAGCCGTGGCTGTCGAAACGCGCGAGATCTACGCGGCGCTCGCCAACCGCCTGGGCGTCTGGCAGCTCAAGTGGGAACTCGAGGACCTGTCATTTCGTTATCTTGAATCCTCGACCTATGCCGACATCGCAATGGCCCTCAATGAAAAGAGGGCCGAACGCGAGAGCTTCATAGAACAGGTCAAGGCAACGCTAAAAGGCGAGCTGGACAAGCAGGGAATCCGGGCCGAAATTACCGGGCGCCCGAAACACATATACAGTATCTGGCGCAAAATGCAGCGCAAGGATCAGGGGCTGGACAGCCTCTACGACATTCGCGCCGTGCGCGTCCTCGTCGATGACGTCAAAGACTGCTATGCGGCATTGGGCACCGTGCACAATCTGTGGTCCTACCTGCCCGGAGAATTCGACGACTACATTGCCAACCCCAAGGACAACGACTACCGCTCGCTGCATACCGCGGTCGTCGGCCCCGAGGGCAAGACCGTCGAAGTGCAGATTCGCTCCTTCGACATGCACAGGCAGGCCGAGTTGGGTGTCGCTGCGCACTGGCGCTACAAGGAAGGCGGCGGATCGACCGCCGCCTTCGATCAGAAAATCCGTTTTCTGCGCCAACTGCTTGAGCCCGCCGGCGGTGCGGAAGACCTGCTGGCACAGCTGCGCGATGATGTGTTCGAAGATCGCGTCTACGCGATCAGCCCGAAGGGAGATGTCGTTGAACTGCCTGCCGGCGCGACCCCGCTCGACTTTGCCTATAACGTGCATACGCAGGTTGGCCATCGCTGCCGCGGCGCCAAGGTTAACGGCCGCATCGTGCCGCTGACCTACCATATCCAGAACGGCGACAAGATCGAGATTATAACGGGCAGCCGGTCGCAGCCAAGCCGCGACTGGCTCAGTCCCAAGCTCGGTTACCTGGCCAGCGCGCGCAACCGTGGCAAGGTGCGCAACTGGTTTCGCCATCAGGATCGGGATCAGCACCAGCGTCAGGGCCGCGAAGTCCTCGATCGTGAACTCTCACGACTCAATGTCCGCGACATTGCCACCGACGACATAGCGCGCCAGCTCAAGCACAAAAACACCGACGCTTTGTGCGTCTCGCTGGGCGCCGGTGATCTGACCTCGGCTGCGATCGCACCGGCGCTGCAGCATGTGCGCGGCACGGAGTTACCCGACAAGATCCGGCCGAAACGGGGAACGAAGCGCAAGAGCAAGAGTTCGGAATCGATTGCCGTCAGTGGCGTGGGTGACCTGTTGTGTAATTTTGCACGCTGCTGCCGGCCTGTACCGCCGGAACCGATCATGGGCTACATCACCCAGGGCCGCGGTGTGAGCATTCATCGCCAGGACTGCGGCAATTTTCTCGGCCTGAATCAGCGGGCTCCAGAGCGCGTTATTGAGGTCGGCTGGGGTAAGTCAGACTCGGCGACCTACCCGGTCGACCTGAGCCTGCGTGCTCATGACCGCACGGGCCTGCTCCGGGATATCAGTACGGTTCTGGCCGACGAAGGCGCCAGTGTGACGGACCTGACGAGCCACACCGACAAGAAGTCGATGCAGACCATCATGAACATCAGTGTCGAGATTCAGGATCTGCCGACACTCAGCACGGCGATCACGCGGCTCGAAAAACTGCCCAACGTCGTCTCGGTCAGACGCAAGGCCTGATCGCAACTTTCAGGCGGGGGCCGCGCCCTCTCCGCGCTTGCTTTTCGCGATGTCGGTGGCGAGAGCCATCATTGATGTCAGATCGGCGAGATTGGCCGGCACCACGTACGTATTGCCGGACTTCGCAAGATTGCCGAACTCACCAATGTATTGTTCGGCGATGCGCAACTGCATGGCCTCGGCGCCGCCTTGCGCGATCACGGCTTGAGCTACCCTGGTCAGACCTTCGGCGGTCGCGGTCGCGACCGCAAGGATTGCCTCGGCTTCACCCTGCGCTTCGTTGATTTGCTGCATCTTGGCAGCCTCCGATTCCTTGATCACACGCTGTTTCTCGCCTTCCGCCTCGTTGATTTTGGCGTCGCGTACACCCTCCGACGTCAGCACGACCGCGCGCTTTTCACGTTCCGCGCGCATCTGCTTCTCCATCGCGCTCAGAACGTCATGCGGCGGGTTAATGTTCTTGATTTCATAGCGCAAGACTTTGACGCCCCAGGGATCCGACGCTTTGTCGAGTTCAGCAACGACGTTTGCATTGATCGTGCCGCGTTCCTCAAACGTCCTGTCCAGATCGATTTTGCCGATTTCGGAACGCAGCGTTGTTTGCGCAAGCTGTGAGATAGCGAACATGTAATTGCCAATACCGTAGGACGCGCGCGCCGGGTCCAGTACCTGCATGTACAGCACGCCGTCAACGCCGACCTGCACGTTGTCGTTGGTAATGCAGATCTGTTCGGCGATATCGACCGCCTGCTCCTTCAGCGTGTGCTTGTAGGCGACCCTCTCGAGAAACGGGAACAGGATGTGAAAACCTGCATTGAGCTTGCGGCTGAATTTGCCGAGCCGTTCGACGACAAACGCGTTCTGCTGCGGCACGACGACAGCCGTCTTGAACAAGACGATGACGATTACAGCGACGACCGCCAGGGCAACAATTAATGACGTATCCATTGGAATTTCCTTCTATGAGATCATTCAGCCTCGACGTGCAGGGTCACGCCATCTGCTTTGACGACTTTTGCCCGGCTGCCGGCGCTGATGGCATTTTCACCGACATTGCGAATCGTCCACTCGGTACCACGGTACTGCGCTCGCG
>CAMYMP010000384.1:0-2022 GCA_947259435.1 uncultured Woeseiaceae bacterium | reverse complement strand
CTGACCGCCGCTGTGCAGCTTGTCATACAGCGCCTTGCGAAAGGTGAAAAAGAACGCCAGGGATATGATCGCAAACGCGAGCCACTGACCCCATTCGGGCATGACCACACCAAACAGCGTCGCCAGACCGACAACCGCCGCAGATACCCCAAGAAAGACCAGATAGAACTGCGCATCAACCGCGAAGAGTTCAGCGCCCAACAGCACGGCGCCCAAAATCATCCATGCCCACCATGTCATAGTCTGACTCCTGTTCGAGGGTAGCGGCACTATACCGTGTGCGGCTTGCGCCGGGAAAGTCAGCATTAGCCCTTACCTCAAGCGCTCGAACTTCGATTTTCGGTTACTATCCGTGGCGCGCACGCGGGATCAGAATTAGAGGAAGCCACATGCAGGATATCGTCAATCAGATAAACAGCTACGTCTGGAGTCCGGCACTTGTTTACCTGTGTCTCGCTGCAGGACTGTTTTTCTCGATTCTGACCCGCTTTGTTCAGGTGCGCCTGTTCAAGGAAATGATCAATCTCCTGTTCTCCAGCAAGGAATCGGATCGAGGCATCTCGTCGTTTCAGGCTTTATCAGTATCTTTATCCGGTCGCGTGGGCACCGGCAACATCGCCGGCGTCGCCGCCGCGATCGGGTTCGGCGGCCCCGGGGCCGTATTCTGGATGTGGGTGGTGGCCTTTCTCGGCGCCTCGACGGCGTACGTCGAATCGGCGCTCGGTCAGATTTACAAAGAAGAAGACGAAGGCCAGTACCGCGGCGGCCCTGCATATTACATCGAAAAAGCCATGGGCCAGAAATGGTATGCGTGGATCTTCGCGATCACGACAATCATTGCCGTCGGCCTGCTGCTGCCGACCGTGCAGTCGAACAGCATAGGCAATGCGGCCGATCTGGCGTTCGGTGGTTCCGGAATGCTCGAGACCTCTCTTGGAACCGTCACCTACACGAAACTCGCCACTGCCGTTCTTGTGGTTACCGTTCTCGGCATCATAATTTTTGGCGGCGTCAAGCGTATCGCGCACGTCACGCAGATTGTCGTGCCGTTCATGGCGCTTGGCTACATATCAATGGCGATCGTTATCATTGCGATGCACATCTCGGAGCTTCCCCACATCTTTATGCTGATCGTCACGGACGCGTTCACACCAATGGCGGGGGTCGGTGCTGCAATCGGCTGGGGCGTGAAACGGGGCGTCTATTCGAATGAGGCTGGCCAGGGAACGGGGCCGCACGCCGCCGCGGCGTCGGAAGTTCAGCATCCGGCGCAGCAGGGACTCGTCCAGGCGTTCTCGGTCTACGTCGACACGCTCTTCGTTTGCTCGGCGACGGCGTTCATGATTCTGATCACGGACCAGTACTACGTCACGGGCCTGGAGTCGGCCGTTAGCGGCGGCACGATGCCGGCTGACGTTCTCGCGAACAGCCCGGCGTTCACCCAGTATGCTCTCGAAAGCGTCATGGGTGGTTTCGGCAAGACGTTTGTCGCGGTCGCGCTGTTCTTCTTCGCGTTTACGACGCTGCTTGCCTACTACTACATTGCCGAAACCAACGTCGCCTACATCCGACGGTCATTCAAGATCCCTCACGAGATCAAAATTCTGAAAATCCTGCTGCTGGGGTCCGTGTTCTACGGCACCGTCCGCACGGCCGACCTGGCCTGGGGCCTCGGTGATATCGGCGTCGGCGTCATGGCGTGGCTGAATATCGTCGGCATTCTGATTCTGTTCTTCATGGGCAAACCCGCTCTCAAAGCGCTCAAGGACTACGAAGCTCAACGCAAGGCCGGCGTCAAGGAATACTCATTCGATCCCGAAGCCCTGGGAATCAAGAACGCCGACTTCTGGAAGAAATAGCGTAGGAGCCCGCCCCTTTAAGTGTAAACGGCCCGCGGCTACGCGAGCGGCCGCTTAACACGTCTAAATAATGATCTTGTAAATAATGATGTTGCGACGAGCGGCTATCGGCCTGATAGCCAACCTCTATTGCACACAAAAAGCCCCGCGCTGGGCGGGGCTT
>CAMYMP010000383.1 GCA_947259435.1 uncultured Woeseiaceae bacterium | reverse complement strand
GGCCTGGTGCCTGTACCAGTTGGCCATGACGCAGGGTTTGGCTAGCCAAAAGGCGATTCTGGTGGCAACAAGTGCCGCAAGCCTTTGGCTCTTGCTGCCTCTAAACGCGACGGCATCGCTCCTCGTCGTGCAACGCATGACCACGCTGAGCGCGATGTTTACACTGGCGGGACTCGGCGGTTACCTCGCCATCCGTAATAACATCGCGATGCAGCCGCGCAATGCGATCATTGCGATGACGGCAGTGCTCGCGCTGTCTACCTTGCTGGCTGCACTCAGCAAAGAGTCCGGCATGTTGTTGCCGACATTCGTGTTGGTGCTCGAGTCAACACTGTTGCGGCGACCAGATCGCATTGCACAACGACACTGGCGCTTTTGGAAATCTATCGTGCTCGTATTGCCGAGCGTGGCCATTCTCCTATACCTGGCAAGTCGTGCGTCTTATCCGGAGTGGATGCAGGATCGCCGGGACTTTAATGGCTGGCAACGCTTGCTAACCGAAGCAGAAATTCTCTGGTTATATCTGAAGCGTGCTGCGATCGGTTTGCCTGGCCAACTCGGGATTTTTCAGTCCGAGTTTCCGATAGCTCGGTCCGTTCTGGAGGTGAGAGCGCTCATTGCCGCTTCGGCCTGGCTAATCCTGGCGACTGCGGCGATCGTCTGGCGGCGCAGCCGGCCATTATTCGCGTTTGCGGTACTGTGGTTTCTGGCCGGGCACCTGGTCGAATCAACTGTATTGCCGCTCGAGCTCTATTTCGAGCACCGCAATTATTTGCCGATAATCGGGCCGATATTCGCACTTTGCGCCTTGCTGTTTTCTCGAACGAATACAGTTTCGCGGGCCGCAATTGCCGTGATTCCGGCAGTCCTGATCATGAATGCCTATTTCCTTTATGTTTTTGCCTCCACGTGGGGCGAGCCGTCGCCTGCCGCCCGTTACTGGGCGCTGCGGTATCCCGATTCGGTTCGTGCAGTCACGGGCCTCGCCAGGTACCAGCTGACCGAAGAAGGGCCGCAGCGCGCGATCGAGACATTGCGCCGCTTCGCGAGCGAGTATCCTGAGCACGCCTATCTGCGGATTCCGGAATTGAATTTGATTTGCCAGTACGCCCCCGACGCGCAGCTTGCACCGCTGATTACCGACATCGAACATACCCTTGCCAATGCCGCGTTCACCTACACCGCGGGCTCGATGCTGTCGCAGCTGTTTTCGACATCGATACAGGGACGGTGTGAAATTGACCCCGACAGCGTAAAGCGTCTGGCGGCAGCGCTGCAACAAAATGATCGGTACGTTAACGATCCGTATTACAGCCAGTTTCATCATAAATTATTGGCAGGCATTGCCCGCTATCAGGGAGATCACGCATACGCGCTGGCGCATCTGCGAACGGCGATTTCGTATTGGCAGACTCCGGAACTGAATATGATGATGGTGACGGCCCTGGCCGGCGCAGGCGACTTTCAGGGCGCCGGCGACTTCATCAACAATGCTATGCTAGCCAAGCCCTTGAATCCCTTGAGAGCACTGGAATGGCAGCGGGGTCTGAACGGGTTGCGGGCGTACGTTCAGGAACTTGAGAAGCAGACCGAGCAAGATCAGGCTGAAGAGGTCAACAACAGCACGGAGACAGGCGAGGAATGAGCCAGAGGTCCAATGACGTTAGCCTTTCTATCGTAATACTGGCGAAAAATGAGGTCGCAACCATTGCTGGTCTTGTTGCGGCGGCTTGCGAGGAATATCCGGACGCGGAAATCATTGTGGTCGATGACGGCTCTACCGATGACACGGCGGAAGCGGCTGCCAAAGCGGGCGCAATCGTTGTGCAGCATCCTGAAAGCCTTGGCAATGGTGCCGCCGCAAAAAGCGGGGCACGTGCCGCAAAGGGAGAGATATTGGCGCTGATGGACGGTGACGGCCAGCACGATCCGCGCGAGTTCAAGAAACTGCTTGGCAGTCTCGATAATGGTTATGCCATGGCGGTTGGTGCCCGCGACACGGGATCTCACGCGAATTTCGGCAGGCTGTTTGCCAATGGTTTTTACAACGAACTCGCATCACGACTAACGGGTCGGCGTATTTCGGATCTGACATCCGGATTTCGTGTGGCGCGAGCGAAACTGTTCAAAGAGTTTCTGTACCTGTTGCCAAACGGCTTTTCCTATCCCACGACCATTACGATGGCGTTTATGCGCTCGGGATACCCTGTGTGTTTTGAAGTGGTCAGCGTTGCCCGTCGTGAAGGTAGCAGTCATATTCGGCCAATCCGCGATGGAATTCGTTTTCTCGTGATCATCTTCAAGATTGCGACACTGTATGCACCGCTGAAGATCTTTCTGCCGATCAGCGGTTTGTTTCTGGTAACTGGATTGGGATGGTACGCCTACACCTATTTTGCCATGGCCCGGTTCACCAACATGAGCCTGCTGCTTTGCAGTGCCTCAGTAATCGTTTTTCTAATCGGTTTAATTTCTGAACAGATAACGGCGTTGACATACAGCAAAGCCTGACCATGCCGTATGCCTATCGCATGAGCTCGGCCAACGCTTAACAAATGCATGTCACAATAATAACGACGTCGTATCCCGGCGATGTTCCGGGCAGCGAAGCTGCGGGGAGTTTCGTTGCGGACTTTGCCCAGCAACTCGCGGCCGACGTGAAGGTTACGGTCATAGCCGCAGGCTCAGCCGCGTCGCAATCGCGCGACGGCAATGTTGACGTTATTCGATTTGCAGTGCCGCGCGCGCCACTTTCGTTACTCAGGCCGTTCAATCCGGCGGACTGGCCAGCTATTGTCAGAACGATGCGAAGCGGCAGACAAGCTCTGGAAAGGTCTTTACGGGATGAGAGGCCCGACTACCTGTTCGCCCTTTGGGCACTGCCATCCGGTCACTGGGCCGCGTCCGCTGCACGTCAGCACAATATTCCGTTCGGAATATGGGTGCTGGGCAGCGACATCTGGAGCCTGGGCCGGCTGCCTTTCGTGCGCTCAAGAATCGCCGGCATCTTGCGA
>CAMYMP010000382.1 GCA_947259435.1 uncultured Woeseiaceae bacterium | reverse complement strand
GCCTGATCGATATCGTCGACGACGCGAATCGAAATAACCGCATCAAGATACTCGGTCGACCAGTCGTCCTGCGTTGCCGCTGATGCCGACGGTACGATTGCGCGCACCTCATCGTCACCACGAATCTCGCAGCCCGCATCACCGAGCGCCACCGCCACCGCGGGCAGCACGCGTTCGGCCGCGGCACGATCGACAAGCACGGTCTCCGCGGCGCCGCAGATCCCGGTCCGACGCATTTTCGCGTTCAGCACGATGTCCCGCGCCATGTCCGGGTCGGCGGCTTCGTGCAAATAGACGTGGCATATTCCTTCGAGATGCCCGATGACCGGCACCCGTGCCTCCTCCTGCACCCGCTTGATCAGGCTCTTGCCGCCACGCGGCACGACAACATCCAGCCACTGTCCCATCGACGACAGCAGGTAACCCACGGCGTCGCGATCCGTTGTCGCCACCATCTGCACGGCGTCCGCATCGAACCCGGCCACGGAAAGGCCTTCGCGCAGGCACTGATAGATCGCGCGGCTCGAGTGGAAGCTTTCGGAGCCACCGCGCAGGATGCACGCATTGCCCGACTTCAGGCAAAGAGCAGCCGCATCGGCGGTCACATTGGGCCGACTTTCGTAAATGATGCCGATCACGCCAAGTGGAACAGTTACGCGCTGTATCGACAGACCGTTGGGCCGGTCCCACTCCGCAATCACGCGGCCCAGCGGATCCGAAAGTCCGGCCACGGCCTCGATACCGGAAGCCATGCCTTCGATACGTTCGGCATCGAGCATCAGTCGGTCGAGCAATGCCGGGCTCAGACCACGTTCCCTGGCCTCGCCCATGTCGGACGAATTAGCCGCGAGAATCTCGCGGCTGCGCTTGCGAATTGCGCTGGCCGCTGCCAGGAGCGCGCCATTGCGATCTTCGTTGCTCGTCATCGCCAGCGTAGCAGCCGCGCGGCGCGCGGCCACGCCCATGGCATTCATCGTCTCAGCAATCATTTTTCGAATAACACCAGTTCATCGCGATGCACCATTACCGAACGACCACGGTAACCCAGCCGCTCCTCGATTTGTTCGGAATGGCAGCCGATGATGCGAACAGCTTCATCATCGGAATACTCGGCAAGGCCGCGGCCGAGTTCGTTTCCGGAGCTGTTTACCAACGTGACGACGTCGCCACGCCGGAAATTGCCGACAACGTCCACGACGCCGACGGGCAACAGGCTCTTGCCATCGTTGAGTGCGCTGACAGCACCGTCATCGAGGCGCAGTTCACCACGCACCTCGAGAACGCCTGCAAGCCACTGCTTGCGGGCGGCCGCAGGCGTGCCCTCGGCGCGAAATACGGTACAACGGCCGCCGGCGGCTAATGTCTCGAGCGGCCGGTCGATTACGCCGCTCGTGATAACCGTTGAGCACCCGGCGTGCGTTGCAATACGCGCTGCCTGTACTTTTGTTGCCATGCCGCCGCTGCCGATATCGGAACGCGTTTCGCCGGCCATGCCGAGAATGTCCTCGCTTATCTTGCGGACTTCGGGGATGTGTTCAGCAGTGGCGTCACTTCCGGGATCGGCCGTGTACAGCCCATCGACGTCGGACAGCAAAATGAGCGCATCAGCCATTATCAGCTGTGCGACCCGCGCAGCAAGGCGATCGTTATCCCCGTAGCGAATCTCCTCGGTCGCTACGGTGTCGTTCTCGTTAACGATCGGTACAACGGAGTGTTCGAGAAGTTTTAGCAGCGTTCCGCGGGCATTCAGAAAACGGCGCCGATTCTCTGTGTCTTCCGGTGTCAACAGGACCTGCGCTGCCGCGATACCGTTTACGCCCAGGGCCTCCTGGTACGCATGCACGAGCTGTACTTGCCCGGCTGCCGCCGCCGCCTGAAGTTCTTCGAGTCGCGCCCGGCTCTTATTGATATGCAGGACAGCACTGCCGATCGCAATTGCACCGGATGAAACGATCAGGACTTCGTGACCTTTGCCCTGCAATATTGCAATGTCCTCGGCAAGTCCTTCGAGCCAGCGCCGGTGTACATGTCCATCGTCGCCGATCAACAGCGATGAGCCGACTTTGATCACCAGGCGGCGGTACTCGGACAGCACGAACCCCGACATCAGCTACGCAGACAGATGATGGTGTGCATCAAACGACGACAGCGCCACCTCTCCTTTCGACACCGCGACGCTGCCACTTCGCGCCACGGCAGAGAGATCGCCGATCTGGCCAGCCTCCACAACAAATGCATCGATCTCACCGACGCGACCCGTAAGCTGGATCGTACAGCTGACCTGCGCCTCATCGAGGATCTCCGCACCGTGTTTTTTCGCAAACGCGAGTGCCTTGGCAAGACCGCCCGTCGACAGCTTCAGCTTGACGATGGCCAATTCCCGCTCGAAGTGATCACCGAGCGTCATGTCATGGATGTTGACGACATCGACCAGCTTTGCGAGCTGTGAATTGAGTTGTTCGATTGCCGCATCGGAGCCCGAAATCACGATCGTTACCGAGAAACCGTTGGATCGTCGGTTGGTGCAACATTGAGCGTATCAATATTGTAGCCGCGTGAAGAAAACATCCCGGTCATGCGCGTCAGCGCACCGACTTCATTCTGCAAGAGGACTGATATTGCGTGTCGCATGGTATCTAGCTCAATTCATTCGATTGAGACCGGTTCGGCCTCGTATTCGCGGATGGTGGCCCAGTTGATCGAGTATTGCAATGCACCAAGAATTAGTAAACACTCGCGGAAAATCCGTAACTTACGTAACACACCACGGCATCGTGAACGAACAGGCCACAAGCAAGCAAAGCAACCGGCATCCGCTCACGGGCGCGCGGATGACCGGCGCCGATATGGTCGTCCAGGTGCTGGCTGACGAAGGCGTCGACACGATCTTCGGCTACAGCGGTGGCGCGATCCTGCCGACCTACGACGCTGTCTTTCGCTACAACGATACCCACAAGACGGATGCCGGCAAGGCCGCAATGCCGCTGATCGTGCCCGCTAACGAACAGGGTGCCGGATTTATGGCGTCGGGTTATGCGCGGGCAAGCGGCAAAGTCGGCGTCGTCATGGTGACTTCCGGCCCCGGTGCGACCAATACGGTGACGCCGGTTCGCGACTGCATGGCCGACTCGGTGCCGATCGTCGTGATCTGCGGGCAGGTCCCAACTGCAGCGATTGGCACCGACGCATTCCAGGAGGCTCCCGTCTCGGCCATCATGGGTGCGGTCGCAAAACACATTTTCCTGGTTACCGATGCGAATAAGCTCGAGGCAACCATGCGCAGTGCCTTCGAACTGGCACGGACCGGTCGGCCAGGCCCGGTCGTCGTCGACATCCCGAAAGATATCCAGAACTGGGAAGGTGACTTCAACGGCCAGGGTTTGCTGCCGCTGGTCGGTTATCACAGACGCCTGAACTCTGTCGCCGAAAACCATCTGAGCGACGATTTGAGCGAGCGGTTCTACAAAATGCTCGCACAATCGGAGCGACCGCTGATCTACGCCGGCGGCGGCGTTATCAACGCAAACGCGGCCAAGCCTTTGCGTCGTTTTGCCAATGAGTATGGCATACCGGTCACAACGACACTCATGGCACTGGGCGCCAGCGACACGACGCACCGGCTCGCGCTGCACATGCTCGGTATGCACGGCATCGCTTCTGCCAACTACGCTGTCGAGGACTGCGACTTCCTGATCACCGTTGGTGCGCGCTTCGACGACCGCGTCGCTGGTGATCCGGACAGCTTCGCCCCCAGGGCGAAAAATATCGCCCATTTCGATGTCGACATCGCAGAGATCGGCAAGGTCAAACGCGCCAACTGGCATCACATTGGAATTCTCGCGCGCGACTTGAGCGATCTGCTCGATTACGGCAGGCGCATAGAGTTCAGCAAGGACTATTCGAGCTGGCACGAGGAGATCGCCCACCTCAAGAAAGAGTACTGCCTGAACTACGATCGCAACAGCAATTTGATACAGCCTTACGCCGTTATCGAGGAAATCAATCGGCACGCGAAAGGTGAAGCCATCATTTCCACGGGCGTTGGCCAACATCAAATGTGGGCCGCACAGTATTTCGACTATCGTGAACCGAGGCTCTGGCTCACATCGGGCAGCATGGGCACGATGGGTTTCGGATTGCCCGCAGCCATTGGCGCGCAGTTCGCAAGACCTGACCGCATTGTTGTTGATATTGACGGCGACGCGAGCATTCGAATGAACATTGGCGAATTGGAGACGGCTACAACCTACAAGCTGCCCATCAAAGTCGTTGTGCTGAACAATTTCGGCGACGGCATGGTGCGGCAGTGGCAGAAACTCTACTACGACAGCCGGATGTCGGGCAGTGACAAGTCACTGCACAGCAAGGACTTCGTCAAGGCCGCCGAGGCAGACGGTTTCAGATTCGCGAAAAAGCTCGACAGGAACGAAGACCTGCGAAAAGTCGTCAAAGAGTTTATGGAATTCGATGGCCCCGCATTTCTTGAAGTCATCATAGATCCGGATGCCGGCGTCTACCCGATGGTCGGCCCCGGGCTCAGCTATGACAAGATGATTACGGGCGATTTCATCAAGAGCCGCAGCAAGCCAGCTGACGATCAACCTGACCCGAGCGAGATGTTCTGACCGGCCGCAACGCCAAAATGACAACTTTGACTCCAAATTTCTCCCGGACGATTACAGGCTATCTGTCCGAGCTACTCGACTTTCCCCGCCTGTTTATTGTACGTAATGTCGATTTCACGCATTGCGACTTCGCTGGTCGCTTCGACGAGAATTCGACGAATTGCACGAGCTGCGAATTCGGTGAGGCCTGTCAGTGGCTAAACCACGAGCGTACGTCTTCGACCGACGCGGGATCCGTCGAACAACTCGTTGACGCGCTGCAGACTGCCGAAGAATATCTGCGCACCAGAACCAGCCATTCCCGGTCGTGCGATTGCGAGACATGTACCTGGCTGCGCGAGGCGCGCCACTTTCTGCACGCCCGTTCGCATTGGGCGTAAAACTCCCGGAACGTTGGCAATACGCTATGATCGTTCTATTCGATGGAGGGCGAGATGAGCGACCTAAGTCTGTCGGGCAGCTGCCTGTGCGGTTCCGTTGCCTACGAGATTACCGGGACATCCAGATCCTTCTTTCACTGCCATTGTTCGCGGTGCCGCAAGGCGACCGGAACCGGCCATGCCAGCAATATCATCATGACGCCGGAGTCGGTCAAATGGACTGCCGGCGAAAATCTGCTGAAAAGCTACAAGGTCCCGGAAGCAAAACGGTTCGTGGCGGTATTCTGTGGCAACTGCGGCAGCCCGATGCCGCGGGTCGCTCCCGACAACAGCATCGCCGTCGTGCCGGCCGGTTCGCTCGACAGGGAGCCCGGTGTGCTCCCGCAAGCGCGCATCATGGACGGCTCACGCGCCGAGTGGTCGTGTGATAACAGCGAATTGCCCGTATTCGATGCCTATCCTCCGCCATCCGGCTAGCAGGGCCCGCCCGAACCCCCGCAGACATCGCT
>CAMYMP010000381.1 GCA_947259435.1 uncultured Woeseiaceae bacterium | reverse complement strand
TAATGCTGCAACTGACATTAAAATGCTGACGATGCGCTTGTCCGGTTACTTCGACGAGTTCGTAGCTTGGCAAACCCAGTTGGCGTGCCTGTAACCATTCTTGCAACCGTGTTTTCGGGTCGCGAAGCTCATCGGCTGAAGGAAAGTCCTGCAGACGGGCACCAAATGCGCGCTCGATTATCTTGTACGCCGCATCGAAGCCAGCATCGAGATAGACGGCGCCAAAGATCGCCTCGATGGCGTCGGCGAGAATGGAGTCTCGACGATGGCCGCCGGTCTTGCGCTCACCGCCGCCAAGAATGAGGTGCTCACCGAGACTCAGATCCGCGGCAATCTCTGCCAGCGTCGTGTCTTTGACAAGCGATGAACGTAAGCGGCTCAGATCGCCCTCGGGCGCGAGCGGGTGAGCTCGAAAGACGACTTCGGAGATTACAACATCGAGTACCGCGTCACCCAGAAATTCCAGACGCTCATTGTTACCGCCCGCGACACTGCGATGCGTCAGCGCCAGCTCGAGCAGCCGCACGTCGTTGAATTGGTAATCCAGCGAATTCTTGAGCCAGGTCTCGGCTTTTGTCAACACTATCGCTCGTTTCTAAGTATCGCGCTCAGCGCGCCGCACGTTTCGGTCCTAGCGGCGCACCAGGACCGACTTGTCGAAGTGCACCGTAAACGAGATGTTAGCAATGAAAGGCGATGTATGGTCATAGACCGCAGACACTTCGAAACCACCGTCCACCGGTGTGACTTTGATATCGCGGTATTCGATGACGCCGACGCTTTCCACATCGAATCGGCGCAATATGGATTTCCGCATGGCGGGAACGCTAGGGCCTTGCCCGTCGAATTCTGTGCGCACACCCTCAATGACACCGGCGACTTTCATGTAGTTCAGATAAATCGGCATAAGACGAATCGCGGCAAACGCGAACAAGCCGATAAATACTGCGAGTAAAGCAAATCCAAGCGTTGTCATTCCCGCTTGCTGCCGGGCCATCACGTGTCTCGGTTGTTTCATTGGGTCCATAGCCATTTCTCTGCGCCGTGCCGGCGGCGTTGTCCGTAGCTCAAAATCACATCAAATTTAACGTGAGTCCGCAACCAATATCAGTGAATTGAACCACATTATTGGATCTTGCTACCGATTCTGTCCCAGCGCGGCCAGCTTAGGCCGTCCATGTGCATCCAGATACGCACAGCTTCACCAACGAGGTGCGTTTCCGGGATTGCGCCGACAAAACGGCTGTCGCGACTATTGTCACGATTGTCGCCCATCACGAAGTAATGACCCTCAGGCACACGGTAAACGCCGTCGCGGACCATGTAACCGGAATTCGCGATCAATATCTCATGCTCTCTCTCGCCAAGTCGCTCGACAAATCGCGGCTCGCTGACCGTCGCATCAGGATGCTGCTGCAGATCTACCTGTTCGCCATTGATGACGAGACGATGGCGCTCGTAACTAAGTTCATCGCCAGGCAATCCGACTACGCGCTTGATGTAATTGATGCTCGGGTCATCCGGCAGCCGAAACACGACGACGTCGCCACGCTCGGGCTCACCGGTTTCCAGAATTTTGGTTTCGGAAACGGGAAGTCTCAGTCCATACGCGTACTTCTTGACGAAAATAAAATCGCCTTGCAGCAGTGTCGGCATCATGGAACCCGAGGGAATCCGAAACGGCTCAAATACGAACGAGCGAATGACGAGCACAAACAACAGCACCGGGAAGAAGGAGCGCGAATACTCCACCAGCGTCTGCCGGGCAGCTGACCCGCCGCCGTCCTCGCCTTTGCGTCCCCAGACGAACTTGTCCAGTGCTACGACCATCCCGCTTACAAGCGTCAGGACAGTCAGAATCAATGCAAGATTTATACTCAATACACCAGTCTCACTTATCGACACGCAGGACAGCCAGAAACGCCTCCTGCGGAATTTCAACGGATCCTACCTGTTTCATGCGACGCTTGCCGGCCTTTTGCTTCTCGAGCAGCTTGCGCTTGCGACTCACGTCACCGCCGTAGCATTTCGCTGTGACGTTCTTGCGCAACGCCTTGACGGTGCTTCTCGATATGATCTGACTGCCTACTGCCGCCTGAATCGCGACATCGAACATCTGGCGGGGAATCAACTCGCGCATGCGCTCGACGAGTTCGCGGCCACGAGTCTGGGCATTGGCGCGGTGAACGATAATCGAAAGCGCATCGACTCGTTCTTTATTGATCAATACGTCGAGTCTCACCAGTTGCGCAGGCTCAAAGCGCTCGAAATGATAGTCGAATGACGCATACCCGCGACTAACCGACTTGAGTTTGTCGAAGAAGTCCAGCACGACCTCCGCAAGCGGCATTTCGTATTCGAGCGATACCTGACTGCCGAGATAGCGGATGTGTTTTTGCACACCGCGTTTCTCGATGCAAAGCTTGATTACGGCTCCGACATGCTTATCGGGAACGAGTATGTTGGCTGTAATAATCGGCTCACGAAGCTCCTCAATCTCATTGGATGGCGGCAGCTTGGATGGATTATCAACGTAAAAGACCTTGCCGGTATTATCGACAATCTCAAAAATAACCGTCGGCGCCGTCGTGATCAGTTCCAGATTGTATTCGCGTTCCAGACGTTCCTGAACGATCTCCATATGCAACATGCCGAGGAAGCCGCAGCGAAAGCCGAAGCCAAGCGCCGCCGAAGTTTCCGGTTCGAAATGCAGCGCCGCGTCGTTGAGGCGAAGCTTCTGCAGTGCCTCGCGAAAGTTCCCGTAATCATCCGACAGGATCGGAAACAGTCCGGCGAACACTCTGGGTTGTATCTGTTTGAACCCGGGCAACGGCACGTCGCACGGATGGCGCGTTAACGTTATCGTGTCGCCAACCGGAGCACCATAGATGTCCTTGATACCGGCAATCGTGGACATGATCGTTATCTTGCTGCGTTTTGGCAGACTGCCATTGACAACGCGCACCAGCGACACAACGCCCACATAGTTATCGAACCACGAGTCGATGATGAGTGCCTGTAATGCGCCGTCGGGGTCACCTTTCGGGGCCGGTATTTCCTTGACGATCGCCTCGAGAAGTTCGGGAACACCAGCCCCGGTCTTGGCGCTGACCTCAACGGCATTCTCTGCGTGAATGACGATAATGTCCACGATTTCGGCTTTAACTCGATCCGGCTCGGCCGCGGGCAGGTCGATTTTGTTCAGGACCGGCAGTACTTCGAGGCCCTGATCGATGGCCGTGTTGCAGTTTGCGACGCTCTGCGCTTCGACACCTTGCGCGGCGTCGACGACCAGAAGTGCTCCTTCGCAGGCTGCCAGCGACCGCGACACTTCATAGGAAAAATCGACGTGGCCCGGAGTGTCAATGAAATTGAGCTCGTACTCCTCGCCGTCGGGCGCTTTGTAATCGAGCGAAACACTCTGCGCCTTGATCGTAATACCGCGCTCGCGCTCGAGGTCCATTGAGTCGAGCACCTGCTCGGCCATCTCGCGATCGGCAAGACCACCACAGAGCTGTATAAACCGATCGGCAAGCGTGGACTTGCCATGGTCTATGTGGGCAATGATCGAGAAATTACGAATTCGGTCCATTAATCCTTGTGAGCGCGTCGCGATCGAGATGATACTGGCAGATGGGCTCGCCGTCATATTCGACAACCGGAACCCGCGTGTCGTATTCCGTTTTCCAGTCCTCGCGACTGTCGATGTCGCGGACCACGACCTCGAGCCTGCCGCGGACCAGGGGCAGCAGTTCCTCGATCAGCTGCTCACAAAGATGACACCCCTGCCTGCTGAATACGACCAGGGTTCTCAAACTGCGGTCCCGCCGCCCGAATCGAGACGGCGCTGTACCGACGGTACGAAACGGCGCAAACAGGATGTCCGCCGCAATCGCCAGCGGCCGATCGCAAACCCTGCACTTAGCCCTGCAAGCGCAGCCAAGGCCGCCGCAGCGTCACCCAGCGACAAAGCATAGGCAAAAGCGGCAGCCGCCACGGCGCCCAACATTGGCAAACCGTATACGATCGCCGCGGCGCGCAGCAGATTATCCGGAGCAAGCGCGATTTCGACTAAATCGTTCTCCGCAACGTGCAGTCCCGCGCCGATTGACGCCTCGACCTGCCGATTTGAGCCGGAACCCGAAATGAGGCCTGCTCCGCAACCCTTACCCGCCGCGCATCGGGGACAGGCGGCCGCAACCTCGATGTCAACGATGGCGCGCGCGCCATCTGCGCGGTCG
>CAMYMP010000380.1 GCA_947259435.1 uncultured Woeseiaceae bacterium | reverse complement strand
ACGGTCCCCGCCAAAGCGGCCGCCGACGTTCGTTCGCAACCGGAAGCCGAACGGCTTGGACTCGTCGGTGAAGTACACGAGCTGCACTTCCGTGTGATCATAGGTGCCCGGCTGAATAACCACACCGTCAACGATTTCAAACGGCTCGATTACGCCCGACTTCGTAAAATTGATGCCCGTGTGAAATTCGGTGCCCGTGCGATATACCCAGTGGTTGTCGACGTGCAGGAAACCCGTTTCCTGGAAGCCGTCGAACTTCCAGAAGCCCGTGTATGAAATATGCGGGCGAAGTTCCAGTAGCCCCCACAAATCGTCTGGCCGTATCGTTCGCAATACGAAAGCGCGAACGTTGCGATACTCGGTTCTGGACAGAAAACCAAGCTCGGGATTGAAGTCTTCACCAACCTCGGTGTATCTCAGGTCTGCCTCCCAATCGGCCGAGCTGTAATTTCCCTCGATATTGAACGCGTCATCCTTGCCCGTGAGTCCCGGCGTATCGGTCTTGGCGAACCAGGCTTCCAGTGTAATGTTGTCACCGATTCCCCAACGTCCGTCCAGGGCATATGCACGGTTCTTGTCCTCGGCTTTGGTAACGAGATGGCTGCCGTCCCCCTCGCGGCTGGTGAATAGCACACCGATGCCTGATCGATTGCGAAGCTCCTGGCTTATCCGGGCGACTGTAAACGTGTTTCCCGGAGCAATGTCCTGCTCTGCGTCTGTTGCAATGTGCAACAGGCCGATATTGGTGCGCTTGCCGATCCTGCCGGACAACCTGGCTCCGCCTTCGACCGGTATGACGTCGCCATCATCGCCGATTCCGATTTTTCGGCTGAAAAATACTTCGACCTGCTCCGAGGTTCCTACTGAAAATAGTCCGGAGTTTTCGAGAAAGAACGGCCGCTTTTCCGGAAAGAATAAATTGAAGCGGTCGAGATTGACTTGTTGTTCATCGACTTCGACCTGTGCGAAGTCGGTGTTGTAGGTCAGGTCAAGGGTCAGGCTGGGCGTGACCGAATATTTCAGATCGACGCCGACGTCACCGGCCGTCTCCGTTCCGTCGAGCTCACCGCCACGCCGGGCCTGGCCAAGTGCATACGGAGTAATTCGCAAGTTCTTTTTGCTGGCCGGGGCGACACCACGCAGCGTTCCGGCATCCGACAAACGGGTCAGGCCGTGATTGCGCTCCAGCGGTGCCCAGAACGCGACTTCATTGTTGCGACGGATGTTGCGCTGAAAGTTGATACCCCAATCCTGTATCTCTTCGGGTCCGAAGCGGAGCGTACGAAACGGAATTTCGAACTCTGCGCTCCAACCGTGATCGGCGATCTTCGCTTCAACGGTCCACGAGCCGTCCCAGTTTCGGTTGAAACCGCCGCCACCGAAGCCCCCTCCTGAACCCTCATTCGCGACCTGGCCGTCATACTCGATACCGGCAGCGTTGGTGCCGAAGATGAATCCATTCTGCCGGTCCAGCAATCCGTCGATCACAAACAGAAATGCGTCGGTGTCCCCGAGACTGGAGTCGCGGCGACTGTCGGTGACGATAATCCGCTCAGGTTCAACGTCATAGGCCACGACACCCACATAAAGCGCGCTGTCGGTGAAACCGACGAATACTTCGGTTCTCTGGCTTGACGGCTGCCCGTCGTCTGGCTGGACTTGCCAAAGGCCGGTCGCCGGCGTCGCGCCTGCCCAGGCCGTATCGCCCAGCACATTGCCATCGATCACTGGCGCTGCCGCGAGCGCGTGGGCGTCCATGGACGGCGGCGACGTCGGGCGCTGCAGCGCCGCGCCGCACGCGAACGTCGCTAGCAGGAGCGCCACACACAAAAGGCTGCTGCTGATCTGCCACACTGTAGTATCAGGTTTCAAAGCGTCGCTTCCGCCTCTTAATACCTGATTCTATCCCACGACCCCACTCGTTGGTGGCGTTACTGGGGCTCCAGGCGGCAGAGTCGCTGCGGGATCTTCGATATGTGTTTTCCGATATGTCGTCAGACAAATCGCCGGAACAGAATAGGGGTAGTCCGGTCCAAAAGACTAGTGATATGAATGCCTACAGATTAGTATTTTTCGTGCCGCTGATTCTCATTGCCTGTGCTACAGAGTCAGAGCCGCAGTACGATCCGCTTCAGGACTACGAGGAGCTGGATGCGACGACGATACTGGATGCACCGAGTGCGGTTGCCGGAAATTTCGCGCCCGAGCATCTCTATCAGGTCAAGCGGGGCGAATACCTTGTCGAGCTTCTGGGCTGTGGTGCCTGCCATACCGATGGGGCGCTCGAAGGTGCGCCGCAAATGGACAGGGCCCTCGCGGGGTCCGGAATCGGCATCGCCTACTCCAACCCACTCGGCACCGATCACCCCGGCATCGTCTTTCCGCCCAACATCACGCCCGACGAAGAAACCGGTATCGGCCTGTGGAGCGATCAACAGATCGAGCGCGCAATCCGGGTAGGCCTGGGTCGTCATGCGGGCCGTCGAATTGCGGTCATGCCCTGGCAGGGCTATACCAAGATGACCGAGGAAGACGTCACGGCGATGGTCAGCTATCTGCGCAGCATCGCGCCGGTTCGTCACCAGGTGCCCGCCGACGTTGCGCCGGGCGAAAAGACCAAACACCCTTACATTCATTTCGGCGTTTACCGGAGTCGCTAAAACAGCCTCTTGATGCAGTCGAAACCCGGAGCGTGGCCGGACTGCGCGGACCGACCACGGATGCAAGGCCAGGCAACATTAAAGCCGAGCGATCACAGCGTCAGGTCGGAAGCAATCTTGTCCCAGAGCGGTGCCCAGGTCGTCCATTTATGGCCGCCCTCGCTCGTGTATACGCCAGCCGGTTTGATGACGTCGATCAATCGTTCATAGCCCTCCGCCATGCGGTCCGAGAATCAGAGGTGTTTTCCCGGGTTCGCGCGATGCGTCGCGAATCCATGACCATATGGCGATTTCATAGTCTTCCAGTTTCGATCCTTCTCCGGTCCATTCATCGAGCGGTCCACTCTCCACAATTTCCCTTATTGCGCTGCGATCGCCCAAAAACGGAGCGAGCAATATGACGCCATCAACCTGATCCGGGTGCTCTGCGGCATACAGCAAGGATCCGAGGCCACCCATCGATATACCGAGCAGCCAAACCTCGGTGTACCCGGCGGCTCTGGCAGGAATGACAATGTCCCGATGAAGCTTTTCTATCAGGCTGCGCTCCATGTAATACCCGAGATGCGCATCGACCGCTATCGTATCGAAACCCAGGCGCTCGCCGGTTCTCTGAAATCCTTCCCGTATGAAGACGTCCGCGCGATCGCCTCGGCCCGGCAGCATGACAACGAGGGTGCTGTTGCGCGCAGCGACATTTGCCGTTTCGATGCCAGGTAAGGGGCTCTCCGTTGCTGGTATGCCCAAACAGCCCGTCAGCGTCAGGGTTATCGCGACTAGAATCGGAGCGGCGAGGCGACTGTTCATGATCAGATACCGTGCGTTGATGCGACTATGACGACGCGCTTTAATTATTTAGAATATCAGCTGTTGATCACGCAAACGCAGCAGGAAACAAGATGAAACAATTCGCCTACCTGG
>CAMYMP010000379.1 GCA_947259435.1 uncultured Woeseiaceae bacterium | reverse complement strand
CCACGGTATTCGGCTGCCACAGCCGTTACCGAGTCTCCCGCAACCGCGTTCACCTCTTCGACAAGCGCTTTCTTGTCTTCGAGTTTCAGTGCCATGAATATCTCCTGGCCTTACGGTTACCCTTAAACAAACGGACGAAGCAAGCTTCGCCCCCCAATCGGGAACTTTCGTTCCCTCAGTCGGATGGCAACCGTTGCCAAAAATCCTCCGGCTCAGGTTTCACCATCTGCGTAGGCGGTGATTAAGATCAGCGGTCAGGCTGATCACCTACGGTCTTCGACGATTGCCGCGTCCCTGCGGCTTTCGTAGGAGGGCCTTCAGGCCCGATCGCGGCTAAAGCCGCTCCTACAAAATCTGTTGTTTCACGTTACGCTTCAATCGAGCCCCGATCGACCGATACGCCCGGCCCCATCGTGCTCGACACGGTCAGTTTCTTGAGGTACGAGCCCTTCGCCGAAGCCGGCTTCGCTTTCTGCAGGTCAGCGAGCAGCGCTTCGAGATTCTCTTTGAGTGCCGGAACCTCGAAATCCGCACGACCGATCGGGCAGTGGATAATGCCCGCCTTGTCAGTGCGATAGCGCACCTGGCCTGCCTTCGCATTTTTGACCGCAGTCTCGACGTCCGCCGTAACGGTGCCCACTTTCGGATTCGGCATCAGGCCGCGCGGGCCGAGGATCTGACCGAGCTGACCGACAACGCGCATCGCGTCCGGTGTCGCAATCACAACGTCAAAGTTGAGGTCGCCCCCCTTGACCGATTCTGCAAGGTCCTCGAAGCCAACGATGTCGGCACCGGCAGCCTTCGCCTTGTCGGCGTTCTCGCCCTGCGCAAACACGGCCACGCGCACGGTCTTGCCGGTGCCGTTCGGCAGCACGGTCGAGCCGCGGACTACCTGATCGGATTTGCGCGGGTCCACGCCGAGATTTACCGATACGTCGATACTCTCGGGGAACTTGGCCGTCGCGAGTTCCTTGACGAGACTCAATGCCATGTCGATCTCATACGTCGTGTTCGCGTCCAGTTTTTCGCGCGCAGCTTTTCTGCGCTTGCTGAGAGCAGCCATCAGTTCACTCCCTCGACATCTAGGCCCAGACTGCGCGCCGTTCCTGCAACGGTGCGGACGGCGGCATCCATATCAGCGGCGGTAAGGTCCGGCATTTTCGTCGTTGCAATCTCTTCGAGCTGCTTCCGATTCACCTTGCCGACCTTGTCGGTATTGGGCGTGCCGGATCCCTTGTTGATACCGGCCGCCTTGCGCAACAGCACCGCGGCGGGCGGCGTCTTGGAAATAAACGTAAAGCTGCGGTCGCTGTAGACCGTAATAATTACGGGAATCGGCAGTCCGGGCTCAGTACCCTGGGTTTCTGCATTGAATGCCTTGCAAAACTCCATGATATTGACACCGTGCTGACCGAGCGCAGGACCCACGGGCGGCGACGGATTCGCCTGGCCAGCCGGCACCTGCAGCTTGATGTATCCAGCTACTTTCTTAGCCATAGTAATCTCCCGAGTTCAAACGCCTTGATTCTCAGGACCTGCTTGCTCGGCATGACTTTGTTGAGACCCGGCTCAAAATGCTCATGTACCTGACGCGTACACTCCGCTTTTTCACCGGCTTTCGCCGCGGTCTGCCGTCGCTCGCGACGGTCTTTGAGACTCAATAGCTCCTCGTTTCGTTTCAAGCAGTTTTGCTTGCCCTGCGGCGCGCGAACTGCAGCAAAATCGTGTCTAACTCTTCTCTACTTGACCAAAATCAAGTTCGACGGGCGTAGACCGACCCAGAATCTGTACCGCGACCTGCAGTCGCGACTTCTCGTAATTGACGTTCTCGACGACGCCCGAAAAATCATTGAACGGACCGTCGATGACGCGAACCACCTCGCCCGGCTCGAACAGAACTTTCGGCCGTGGCTTGTCAACGCCTTCCTTGACGCGCTGCAGAATCTGGTTCGCCTCATCCTCGGTAATCGGCGCCGGACGATCGCTCGACCCGCCGATGAAACCGAGCACCTTCGGTACCTCTTTGACGAGGTGCCAGGTCTCGTCATCCATCTCCATCTGAACCAGCACGTAGCCCGGAAAGAACTTGCGCTCGCTGCGGCGTTTCTGCCCTTCACGCATCTCGACGACCTCCTCGGTCGGCACGAGAATCTCGCCGAACTTGTCCTGCAGGCCCATACGCTCAATGCGCTCCTCGAGCGCCGCTTTGACACGATGCTCGAAGTTCGAATAGGCGTGCACGATGTACCAGCGTTTGGCCACTCCAGAATCCTCTGCCGACTTCATTTCCGGTGCTTCCAATGTCGTCAACCCACGAGCCGACGCGTGAGCCAAAGCAGGCCCGAGTCCAGCGCCCAGAAAAACAGAGCAAGAATCAGCGTAAACACGAACACGGCGATCGCAGTCTGCGTGGTCTCCTGACGGGTCGGCCATACGACCTTGCGGATTTCAACGCGCGAGCCCTGGATGAAATGCCAGAGCCGTCGCCCCTGGGTGCTGGTCATCGCAATGGCGATGCCGGCGCCGGTTCCGCCGAGCACCATCAGCACCCTGAGCGGCAGCGCGACGGTATTCTCGTAGAAGTAATAGCCGTACAGGCCACCCAAGAGTGCCGCGGCAGCAATAGCCAGCTTGATGATGTCGAGGACACCGCTCTCGCTTGTTTCTGTCTGTGCGTTCATTTCCTGCTTGCACCGCAGCTCGGCTGACAATCAGCGCTGCTGCAGCTAATCACTTGTATGTTCCTGCCCGGGCTCAAATGGCAGGCCAGGAGGGAATCGAACCCCCAACCTGCGGTTTTGGAGACCGCCGCTCTGCCAATTGAGCTACTGGCCTGTTTCGATTGACCTTTTCAAGTGTATTGACTTCGTTGACCTCGAAACACACTGTGAAGTGTTCGTCTCACGCTCCACGAAAGTCAGACCGATAAGATTCGTCCTATTCAATGATTTTGCTGACGACGCCGGCACCGACGGTCCTGCCGCCTTCGCGAATCGCAAAGCGCAGCCCGTCTTCCATCGCGATCGGCGCGATCA
>CAMYMP010000378.1 GCA_947259435.1 uncultured Woeseiaceae bacterium | reverse complement strand
CGAAAATCCGCAAGCAGTTCAATACGTCGATAGCGAACTTCGAGGGCGTCGGTGAGGCGCTGACACGCATTGCCGGCAATACCTACATAATGAATGCGGCCGTCGCCGTAACGGCCGGCGCGATCGACCAGGGCGAGAAGCCCGCCGTTCCGTCAGCCATTCTCAAATACCACTGCACGGAACTCGGTCGTAAGGTCGCCAACGACGCGATGGACGTCCACGGCGGCAAGGCCATCATGATGGGGCCGAGCAACTACATCGGCCGCGGGTACATGGCGACGCCGATCGCGATTACCGTGGAGGGCGCCAATATCCTGACGCGGAGCCTGATCATCTATGGTCAGGGCGCTATTCGCTGTCACCCCTTCGTATTGCCCGAAATGCAGGCGGCCAGCGATCCCGACGGCGACCGCGGCCTGATCGAATTCGACAAAGCCCTGTTCGGTCACATCGGCTACGCCATCAGCAATCTGGCGCGCTCGTTCTTTTTGGCGCTGACGCACGCCAAGTTCAGCCGTGTGCCGCTGAATACGCCGACGCGCCGCTATTATCAGAACATCAATCGTTACAGCGCAGCGTTTGCACTCGCGTCCGACTTCGCCATGCTGACGATGGGCGGCGCGCTGAAGAAACGTGAATTGCTGTCAGCTCGCCTCGGAGACATCTTGAGTTCGATGTATCTCGCATCCACCGTGTTGAAGCACTTCGAGAACCAGGGGCGGCGCGCGACAGATCTGCCGCTCGTCGAATGGTCGATTCGCACGCTGATGTACCAGGCGCAGGAATCCCTGCACGCATTTCTGAGAAATTTCCCGAATCGCTGGGTCGCGTTTTTCCTGCGTATCTTCATTTTTCCACGTGGCAGAACCTATTCGGCCCCATCCGATGAACTCGGCAACAAGGTCGTACAGCTGATGACGCGCTCCGGTGAAGCGCGTGAACGTCTGAGTCAAGAGGCTTATACAACGCTGGAGCCCGGCAACCCGCTTGGATTGCTGCAGGAAGCGCTCGAACTGGCTGAGAGTTTCGCGCCTATGGAGCGCCGGCTCAGGCAGGCTCAGCGTGAAGGCCTGATACGCTCCGATTATCTCGGAAAGCAGATTGGCGAAGCAGAGCACGCGGGAGTCATCAGCAAGGATGAAGCAGCAAAGCTGTATGAGTATCATGAGAAGGTCTCCGCGCTGCTTGCAGTCGATGACTTTGCTCCGGAAGAGCTGCAGCGTTCCAGCGTCGCGCCTGCTCCTGCGCCGTCGCGGGCCGCAAGCGAGATGACCGGAAAAACGACAAAGAAAAAGGTCGCACCGCGCAAGAAAACTACGCGTAAAAAACCCAGGCGCAAGAAAGTAGCGAAAAAAGCCACATAACAATGACAATAAAATCCGGGCCAATCTATGAAGTCACTTTCTTCGTAGACCGGGATGTTGCGGAAGCATTTGATCTCTGGCTGGAAGGCCATGTTAGCGCCTCTCGTCTTGAGCCGGGCATGGTCGATTGCAGTAGTTTCCCAATTGCTGACGGTGACGATGGACACGCACGGCGCGTATGTCTGCACGTGCTCGAAAGCGACGCAGCGCTCGATGCGTTCCTCGACGGCAGGGGTACCGACATCGATACGGAACTCGTGGCGCAGTTTCCGCAGCAGGCCCACTCGCAGGCGCGTGTGCTGCGCGAAGACCGGTCGTCCGATCTCGTGCCCGGCGCGTCGCCTGATTGCCTGAACTGTGGCACAAGACTCAAAGGACAGTATTGCGGCAACTGTGGCCAGCGTTCGCGTAGCCGGCTGATCAGCCTGTGGGAATTGATAGCCGACGCCTTTGGCGATCTTTTCGAGATCGATTCGCGTCTGTGGCAGACGCTGATTCCGCTGATGATACGGCCGGGCCGGCTGACGCACGACTATCTACAGGGACGCCGGGCCCGTTACATGCCGCCGTTTCGAATGTACCTGGTCCTCAGCCTGCTGTTTTTCGTCGTCGCGTTCTTCGACCCCCGCGACGAACTGAGCCTGCTGTTCGAGCCGCAGCCCGAACTCACCAGTGAGGAAGACATCAGCGAGGCCGCGCAGGAAAAAGAGGAAATCCTCAAAGATCTGGCCGAAAGCGGCATTACTGGTGGTGACGAGTCGCCCGACGACACCGACATCGGTACGAATGGCTTCCGCGCGGAATTCGACATCTCCGGCGACGACGATAGCGACTGCAACATCGATGCCTCGGATCTCGATGACATGCCGGACTGGCTCGCACGCCGTGTGACCGTGGAGCGCATGCAGCGCATTTGCGAGAAAACTCAACTCGATGACGGCCGCGCGCTCGTCGATAACCTGCTCGATAACATTCCGGCTGCGCTGATCGTCCTGTTGCCGCTGATGGCTTTCGTACTCAAGGTCCTGTACCCGCTTTCGAAGCGCTACTACGTCGAGCATCTTCTGTTCTTCGTGCACTTTCACGCATTCTTTTTTCTGATACTGTCGTTACAGATCCTGTTTGCGCGACTGTCCGCACTGCTGCGGCTGCCCGAAGCATTGGTGGTATTGACGCTCGTCATCACCTCGTTCTACGTGCCGGTTTACCTGTTTGTCTCGATGCGCCGTGTCTACGGGCAGGGCCGCACCGTTACGCTCCTCAAGTACGTTGTGCTGCTTGTCACGTACCTGCTCGGCTTTTTTGCGACGATGCTGGGTGCACTGTTGATTGCTGCCTTTTCAATTTAGGCGCATTGTGGGGTGAGAATCGGGCCACGAAGACTTACTATTGGCAGATTCGAAGCGCGCAACAAGGTCCGATCATGAGAAGAAAACGACCATTACTGATCCTGCCCGGCTTTGCCGCGCTCCTCCTGGCCGGGGCTTGTGACCGGCAGGATGCCGAGCCCACGGTCACGGCCGATCCAGCCATGGACGCCACGGAATCGGCGGCTGGCGAGCAGCCTTTGACCATGCCGCCGCGCACCGCTTCCCCGGCGGGCGCCAGCGTATTTTTCATAACCCCGGCCGACGGCGAAACGGTTCCGAACCCGGTCAGGGTCGAGTTCGG
>CAMYMP010000377.1 GCA_947259435.1 uncultured Woeseiaceae bacterium | reverse complement strand
ACCATGTTGGCGTATTCCGCCAGGAAAAAAATCGCGAATGCAACGCCGGAATACTCGACGTGGAAGCCCGCGACGATCTCGGACTCGCCCTCGGCCACGTCGAACGGAGCGCGGTTAGTTTCGGCGACGCCGGAGATCCAAAAAACGAGGAACAGCGGCAACAGCGGCAGCACGAACCAGTTGCTGAACCCTCCGGCCTGAGCGCGAACGATATCGCCGAGGTTCAGGCTCCCGGCTGCCATCAGAATGCCGACCAGCGCGAAACCCATCGCAATCTCATACGCGACAATCTGGGCGGCAGACCGCATCGCACCGAGGAAGGCGTACTTCGAGTTAGTGGCCCAACCCGCGAGTATGACGCCATAAACGCCGACCGATGTAAGCGCCAGCACATACAGCAGGCCGGCATTGATATCCGCAATCACATACCAGTCGTTGAGCGGTATGACGGCCCAGGCGGCGAGCGCGGGAATCAGCGTCAGAAGAGGTGCAATGACAAAAAGAAATTTGCTGGATTCCGACGGAATGACAACCTCTTTGACAAGTAGCTTGATGACGTCGGCGAACGGTTGTCCGAGACCAAGAGGCCCGACGCGGTTGGGTCCGATACGCGACTGCATGCTGCCGATGACCTTGCGCTCAAAGTACGTCGAGAATGCGACGACCAGTATCACGCCGATCGTGACGAAAAGGATCTTCCACGTTACGATCGTCAGGTACTGCACCAATGGTGGCAGCGAATTCCAGATATCCCAGATGAACGTCGGAACTAGATTCGCGAGGAACTCGAGCATCAGGTGTCACGCTCGGCGGCCGCGCGCTTTGCTTCCGACGTCAGCTGCAGCGCGGTAGCACGGCGCACCATGCCGTCAACCGAGTAAATCGGGATATCGATTTCGGCCCCCGCTGCGTCTTCGCCATTCGGCTTCGCCGATTTGCTCGTGCCCCTGTAGCTATTGTCCGGAACGATCTCGCCCAGTTGCGTCGCGATCTCGTCGCGCACGTCATTTGACGTGACATAGTCAAAACCGTCCGCGTCGAGCAAGTTGCCGATTACGCGCAGCACTTTCCATGCCGGGCGTGCTTCGCCCACCGGGTTCGCCACGCCGGCGAAGCTTTGCCAGGTGCCGGCGATATTAATGTAGGTTCCGGATGTTTCGGCGAACGTGCCAATCGGCAACAGCAGATCTGCGGCTTGCAGTAGCGAATCAGAGACGAACGGTGTTAGTGCAACAACGAACTCCTGCTTTTCGAGCTTGGCAACCGCGTCATCGACGGCCAGAAGGTCGGCGTCCGGCTCAATATTGACCAGTATCAGCGCCTCGAGCGACTGGTCGAGCATATTAGCCGCATTTGCGCCTGCCGAGCTTCGGGACTGTCCGGCCTGCCCGCGATGTGGCAGGACGCCAGCCAGACTGAGTCCGGCGCTGTTCGCCCCGGGCGACAGCGCGCCCAACTTCGAGTTTGTCGACCTGGCGATCTTGGCTGCCAGCCCACGAACCGTGGCGTACGCCCCGTGACGAGCCGCAATATTTCCCAACAACACAAGGCTTTTGTCGGCTTTTTTCAATGCCTTGACGACGGGCTGGACACCGTCTCCCGACAGCATTGTGATCAGGCCGGCTCCTGACAGGTAGTTGTCGACATCAAAAAAGTACTCGTGCCGTCCACTGCTTGCAAAACTGACGCTTGCCCCGGCGAGCGCTGCTTTGCGCACGCGATGCGCAATTATCGGCGCCTCGTGCCGCAAGTTTGATCCGACGACGAAGATCGCATCCTGTTCTTCGAGCTCGGCGATGTCACAGCCAAGCCAGGGAAACACCGGATCATTGTCCTGGTCCGAGAAATCCCGCCGATCGATTCGATGGTCGAGGTTTGCCGTTCCAATGTGTGCCGCGATGCGTGCCGTGAGTTGCGCTTCTTCGAGCGTGGCACTCGGCGATGCCAGAAAGCCGACCTTGTCACCGGACGCGTCTTTGAGACGTTCCGCCGCGACAGATAGCGCCTCTTCCCAATCAAGCTCACGCCACTCACCGCTTTCTTTGATGCGCGGCGTCTGCAGGCGATCGCGGCTGTATATCGCCTCGTAGCTGAAGCGATCGCGGTCCGCGAGCCACGTTTCATTGATGCTCTCGTTTTCCCGCGGCACGATGCGCTTTACTGTGCCACGCAATACATGAGCGTACATATTCGAGCCGACGCAATCATGCGGCGATACCGTTGCGCGGCGCTCCATTTCCCAGGCACGGGCGCTGTAGCGATACGGTTTGTTGTTCAATGCGCCAACCGGGCACAAATCGATAATATTTGCGGACAGCTCGTGATCGACACTGTTTTCGATGTACGTGCCGATCTTCATGTCTTCGCCGCGTTCGGTCGTACCGAGTTGCGGCATACCTGTGATCTCTTCGCCGAAACGCACGCAGCGCGTGCAGTGTATGCAGCGAGTCATGTCCGTTGAGACCAGCGGTCCGATGTCTTTGTCCTTGACCACTCGCTTGCCATCGTTGTATCGCGAGACGTCGCGGCCGTAACCCATCGCAAGATCCTGCAACTCGCACTCGCCGCCCTGATCACAGATCGGACAGTCGAGCGGATGATTGATCAGCAGGAATTCCATCGTCGCTTTCTGCGCCGCTATGGCTTTCGGCGACTTGGTGAATATCTTCATCCCCTCGCCCACGGGCGTGGCGCAAGCCGGCAACGGCTTCGGGGCTTTTTCGACTTCGACGAGGCACATGCGACAGTTCGCCGCGATGCTGAGCTTTTCGTGATAACAGAATCGCGGCACGTAGGCGCCGACAGCGTCGGTCGCCTCGATGACCATCTGGCCCTTTTTAGCCTCGACGGGCTTGCCGTCGACTTCAATGTTTACGACGTCATCACTCATAGCGGCTATGCGGCAGCCTCCGAGGTGTCATCGACGATACTGCGGCCGTGATTGCGAACCATGTACTCGAATTCGTGATAGTAGTGTTTGAGGAAACTCTGCACGGGCCAGGCCGCAGCGTCGCCAAGCGCGCAAATTGTGTGGCCTTCAATCTTGTTAGCGACGTCGACCAGCTT
>CAMYMP010000376.1 GCA_947259435.1 uncultured Woeseiaceae bacterium | reverse complement strand
GCCGCCACCGATCACGACCACTGTCTCGCCGTCCACACGCACGTCTCCCCGATGCACATGATCGAGAAAATCGATGCCCTGGACCACGGCCTCGGTGCCGTCCATTCCCAATCGCAGATCGCGCTGCTCCTGCAGGCCGGTCGCCACCAGCACCGCATCATGATCGCGCGCTAGATCGAGCAGTGCCTGGCGATCGATCCGATGGTCGGTCTCGACCTCTACGCCGAGACCGAGTATGCGGTCTATCTCACTTGCAACCACATCCTCGGGGAGTCGAAATTCGGGAATTCCGGTTCGCAGCAGGCCGCCGATTTCGGGTCCGGACTCGAACACTTTGACCCGGTAGCCGAAGCGCGCGAGATGATACGCCGCCGTGAGGCCCGCGGGACCGGAGCCGACGATCGCAATCCGTTCGTCGCGCTTTGCGAACGTTTCGAGCGTCACCTGGCCATGATCGCCGGCAAAGCGCTCCATCTGGCGCACGTTGACCGCGCCGTCAAGTTCGATGCGGTTGCAGGCTTCCATACACGGGGCCGGGCAGGCTCTGCCGCAGATAGACGGAAACGGTGTGGTGCGCAGCAGGATCTCCAGCGCCTCGTCCGGCTCATCGCGAGCCAGTGCATTCAGGAATCCCTGCACGTTGTTGCCTGCCGGGCAGATGTGATTGCAGGGTGGAATCATCTGCCGACGATGCGGCTGCTCGGTAGCCCACTGTCCCGTTTTGAGGGCCGGCAGCGCCGCGCCTGCACCCTCGAGGATGCTGGGTCCACGCCGCTCGTCCGCCGGCGCTGCCAATCCTTCAGGAGAGCCGACCTCGAGCGGCGATTCAAGGAGCCGGACTTCCTCATACGCGCGGTTGGCGGCAGTCAGGTTGGGACCTTTGAAGCCCAGATGCTCGAGCGCAGCGCGCACCTCGTCAAGCGAAAAACCGAGCATCCTGCCTGCCGCGCCGGCGAGTGCGGTATTGACGATGGGTACGCTGCGAGTGCCCAGGTTGTTGTCGCGGGCGATAGCGGTCGCATCAACCGTCGCGAGACGGTTGCGGGCAAACTGGTCGGCAAATGCCTCGGGCGCCTGCGGGGAGTTGATCAGCAGCCAGCCACCGGCTTTGAGTCCTGCCACGATCGCTGGCCCGACCAGCGTCGGGTCCAGCACGATGACGTGGTCCGGCTCATAGATCAGATTGCGATTGCTGATGGAGTCTTCGGAATAGCGGCAGAAAGCCTGGATCGGCGCGCCCGAGCGCTCGGCCGCATACAGACCGAACGCCTGCACGGACATACCCTGCAGAAACCGCGACGTGGCGATCAGCTTCGCCAGGGTCACACCGCCCTGGCCGCCACGGCCATGTATTCGGATCTCAATCATTGCACCGTTCCGCAGGCGATGTTCTGACCGCGGTTACTCCAATGAGTGCCCGCACAAGGAGTGCGTTTTCAATTAAGAATATACAGATTCCCGGCGGCTACCCGAATAAGTAGATTCCGTCCAGATCAGTTAATGACAAGGACGCCCGGACCGACGGGTTGATCCAGTCAGCGTAGGTACGGCAGCGGCACGTGCTCAAGCGCGACGCCATTGACCGTCAAACCCGCTTCGGCTTTGTCGGTCGGGACAACGGCGAGGATGTCGGCGCCGATCGCATTTAGCACCTCACCGACGTCGCGTGCGCCGTCCGAGACCTTGTCGCCCGGTTCGACCGGGCCGGCGCTTTCAAAGCGGTGCAGGCGACGCTTCGTCGCGCCACGATAATGGGTGCGGGCCACGATCTCCTGCCCCGGGTAGCAGCCCTTGTCTACGCTGACAGCACCGAGCAGATCGAGGTTCAGCATGTGCGGTGTGAATTGCTCGGATTGAGGCTGCAGAATTTCCGGAATACCGGCCCGCAGATTGGCGAGCCGCCAGTCATCGATGGATCCACCGATGCCGAGCCGCTCGTTTGTCGCTGCCTGAACGGCAAAGTCGACTTTTGAGCGAAAACGAAACATCGTCAGGCGTTTGACGACCGCATCCGCAAGTTCGGTCGGCAAGCTCAGCGAGTAGCCCGCGTCCAGCGCGGCTGCACGCAACAGGCAAATCACGCGTCCTTTGGGGTTGCACCAGGCAGCCAGAGCCGGCGCCCTGTCCGTGAATTCTGTGACATCGGCGGCCAGCTGCGCCTGCAGGAAGTCAAACGCGTCGTCGCCGCTGACGGTTATTGTCGAGTAATCGGGGTCTGTCATGTTGCGTCGATTCTATCCTGTTACATATGGGTACACGCGGCTCATGCAGGTCCATGCGGTGTCTGGCATACTGCCGCCATGCCAAGCGAGGATACACACAATAAGGCCGTTTCGGACGATGCCAAGCCGGCGCCGGCGTCGCGTGATACCGACGCCAACAAGCAGGAGAGCGCGGAGAACCCCCCGGAGATTGGTGGCCGGGATGGCCCGGACCCGACACGCTACGGCGACTGGGAAAAAGCCGGTCGTTGCATCGATTTTTAGCTAGTTAAGTAGTTAAATAACAAAAACTTATGAGCAATACTGAAAGACCTTTATCACCTCATATTTCGATCTATCGCTGGCCGATTACGATGGTCCTGTCGATTTTGCACCGCGCCACCGGCATCGCAATGTCGTTGGGCTTTGTCGTGTTCGTCGCCTGGCTGTTCGATACCGCATCCGGTCCCGATGCTTACGCAATATTCCTCGCGGCAGTGGACACCACTATCGGCCGATTGTTGCTCATTGGCTGGAGTCTCGCGTTCTTCTATCACCTGTCCAACGGTGCCCGTCATCTGCTTTGGGACACCGGTCGAGGGCTCGAAAAAACTCAGGCCAACACATCATCGTGGTTGGTGTTGTTCGCAACCGTCGCACTGACGGGTGTGTTCTGGTGGGTGGCGCTATGAGTCTGCGTTCTCCCCTCGGCCGCGTACTCGGACTGGGTAGCGCCAAAGACGGCACCTCACACTGGTGGGGGCAACGCGGAGAAACCCACGGAGATTGGTGGCCGGGAAGGCCCGGATCCGACGCGCTACGGCGACTGGGAAAAGGCTGGTCGTTGCATCGATTTCTAGTTAGTTAAGTA
>CAMYMP010000375.1 GCA_947259435.1 uncultured Woeseiaceae bacterium | reverse complement strand
GGCCTCGGGGCGTAGCGATGATATCCAGCTTTTTGCTTGCCATGCTGCTGCCGCCGATTCTGCTGATCGCCTGGGTTGCGGTGCAGAATCTGTGGCGCAAAGAGTTTGGCTCGCCGCCGGATGAGGCGGACGTACTCGCCGTTCGCGGTACCTGCGGTCGATGTGGATGCGCGAGTCCCTGTCAACGCGATGACGGCCAAAGCGGAATACAAACGAGGAGATCCTGACCATGAAACTCGACGACTACAGTAAGGAGATGAAATTCGAGGCAACGGTGCTCGCCACTGAGCGAATCACGCCCAACGAAGCTGACGTCGAAATTCGTGAACTCATGCTCGAAGTCGACAGGGCAGACTTCGATTATGCCGCAGGACAAAGTATAGGCGTGGTGATACCCGGCCCGCACGATCTTAGTCATGACTTTCATTTTCGCCTTTACAGTGTCGCTGACACACCGTCACGTTCTGAGTCCGGTAAGCCGCGTATCACGATCGCCGTGCGACGTGTCACTTACATCGACGACTACAGCGGCGAGCGATACGATGGCACGAGCTCGAATTATCTTTGCGATCTCAAGCAAGGCGACAAGCTGATCATCACGGGGCCATACGGCTATGCCTTCGAGGTGCCGGATGACAAGGACGCCAACCTTATCCTCATCGGAGCCGGAACAGGCATTGCGCCGTTCCGCGCCTTCGTCAAGCACATCTACCACGACGTCAAGGATTGGCGGGGGAAGGTACGGCTTTTCTATGGCGCGCATACCGGGCTCGAGCTTTTTTATATGAACGAGCACCGTGACGACTTCGAGCAGTACTACGACGAAGACACCTTTGAGGCGTTCAGTGCACTGTCGCCGCGGCCCAACTGGGCAGATCCGATCGCCTGGGACTATGCCCTCGAGGGTCGTTCGGAAGAAATTCTCGAAATGCTCGATGATCCAAAGACTTACGTCTACGTTGCCGGCCTGGCGGACGTCCGCGACGAACTGGATGAGGTCTTCTCGCGGATGACCGGTTCCGGTGAACGCTGGCAGCAGCGTCGCGCCGAGCTGGTTGCGGGAGGTCGATGGACCGAGCTGCTCTACTGAGCGGGCTTTTGCGCATTCACACAAGTTAGTTCCGCGGGCAAAGTTAGCAATCTACTTCAACAAGAAGGTTCAAGTTGTCGGTATACGGGAAGGTCGCAGCGCGGCTGTTTTCCGTTTCAGCCGAAAGCGTTGACTTCCTTGCTGGCCAAACTAAATTAGATCCTGAGGCGAAAGCCTCACGCGCCAACAAGTTCGCTTGTTGACAACCGCCCTGCTGAAAGAGGTCCGAGCCTCAACAAGTGTCGGGGGCGGTGGACGCGAAAGGCGGAACCCTGGGGAAGGCAGAAAGCGTAAGCGGACTGTGTGAACCAAAGGAATGCCCGGCGGACCTCGGAAGGAAGCCACGGCGTTACGCCAAAGGTAGCCCGATACAAAGAGCGCAGTCGGGTCTTGACATGAAAGCTGGCCGAAAGGCGGGTGGACGAGGAAAGAGTCGGCAGCGCGACAAAAGCAGAACTACCAACGCGTCCTCTAATTGGAATGCGGCCCCGGAGTCAAACCCAGGGCCGTTTTTTTTTGCTACTCTGAGAGACCTAATCAAGGTGCCGGAGCTACATCATGGATACCGCTTGGATACAGGTTTTTGTGCTGACTCTCGCAGAGTGCGTTGCACCAGTCGGTAAAACGGTCTGCCAGGAGCGCGAATTCGACCTGCAGTTTGTGACACGAGCGGACTGCGAATACGCATTGGAGCAACTCATAACGTTGAAAGATGAGTCCGCCAACGTGATTGTTAACCGGAACAGGTCGAGATGTGCTCCGTCGGCGCGGCAGAATGACGTTTTTGAGAGCCTGGACGCGGTCAACGCGGCCACAGAGGACAAGCAAGGTTGGCGGGATCCGTCCGCAGCTCAACCATCGTCCTCCCCTTCGAGAGTGTCACATCAGGAAAGGCTCGAGAAATTGCCCGATTGCGAGGATTCCGGCGGCGAAGTCCCGTGCAAAAAGGGTGGGATCATCGTCGAGACGGCGCCACCCGGAGATTCGGTCGAGGTCTGGCGTCGCGATCAGTAACGCATCCCGGACAAGCTACAGTACATACGGAATCACCGCCCGGCGTGACGGCGGATAGTCCGCAAACTCCTGCTGGTACCAGCTGTGATTCGCGAGTGCACGCGGAATCAGATTAGCTGCCGTGAAAAAGGCGAATGCTGCGCCGGCGAGCGACCAGGTGGCGATCGCCCAGCCGAGCCACTCGAGCATCTCGCCAGAATAATTCGGACAGGAAACCCAGCGGTACAGGCCGCCGCGCGGAATGTGGTAATGCGTGTCCCCGGGCCCGCGCAATCGCAGCAATATCGCATCGGAATGTTGGTTAATAGCCCACCCGAGCAAAAAGCACATCGTGCCCAGAATGAAAGCGCTGCTCGTCAGCCACGACGTAGCGTATTCGCCCAGGTGAGAAATCCAGCGCGCGTTGATGTAAGCGTTAAGGCAGTTGAAAAGAGCTGCCATGGCAACGATCAGAAGTGGCATGCGCTTGTTCGTGTCGCGCATACGCAGCGGATAAATGAACGCCCGGTTGATGTAGTGCAGCTGCCAGAGGGCGAGAAAAACGAGCGGTGCCGCAGTCAGGGCAATGTCGCCGGCAAAGTAGATCGCCGCGAATAGCAGAGTCGCCGGACTTTCCATGACGATCCAGCCAGCGCGTGCCGGCATAGTCGGCCCCCAACCGGATCGGAGGTGGCGCCCATACGGGGCTGCGATGCGGAGCAGCAATACAAACGATATCGCGGCCAGCACGAAGGTCGCGAATACAAGGTAGCCGTGCAGTTGCGGCTCCGACACGGCGGGCGTCTACTCCTTGAGGTGGTAGGTCCAGCGTCCGTAGACGTACATGCCGGCTGCGGCAACGATGCCAACCGAGCCCATTATGTACCAGGCGACGCCGACGTTATTGGCCGCGTAGAGCTGGGCCGTCAGGAACTCAGCGCTCTGACCCGAAACTTCGATCAGTTTCTGGAACGCCTCACCGATGGGCACGGCGTC
>CAMYMP010000374.1 GCA_947259435.1 uncultured Woeseiaceae bacterium | reverse complement strand
GACCGCGAAATCTCCGATATCTCGGTGGCACGGTTCTCTTTGCTGCCCGGCACCGCCATCAGCTGCAAGTAGTCGATGACTATCAGACCCAGTCCGCTTTCTCGTTGCAGGCGGCGGGCCCGCGCACGAATCTCCGTGGGTGACAGCCCTGCAGTATCGTCAATGAAAATCGGTGCCTCGGACATCAGCTGCACTGCCGTGTTGATACGCGACCAGTCTTCGTCAGGAAAACGGCCGGTCCGCAAATGCGTCTGGTCGACGCGGCCGAGCGACGAGATCATGCGAAATGCAAGTTGTTGTGACGGCATTTCCATCGAAAATATTGCGGTCGGTACTTGTGAGCCGATTGCTGCATTCTCTGCAATGTTCAGAGCCAGCGTTGTCTTGCCCATCGAAGGGCGGCCAGCGATAACAACTAACTCACCGGGTTGCAGGCCTGCGGTCAACTTGTCGAATTCGTTATAACCGGTCGGAATGCCTGTGATATCGCCTTCCGATTGATGCAGCACATCGATGCGATCGACAGCTTCGGGAAGAATATTTTTCAGCGCCCTGAATCCGGCGCGGCCGCGCGCGCCCGACTCCGCTATTTCGAATACGAGGCGCTCGGCTTCGTCGACTATCTCGCCTGCAGTTCTGCCGTCGGTGGAAAACGCGGCGCCGCTGATTTCATTGCCTGCACTGATCAAAGAGCGCAGCATGGACCGCTCGCGCAGAATCTTGGCATAGGAACGCGCATTGGCGGCGCCCGGCGTTTCGTTCGCGAGTGAGGCCAGGTATTCGAGGCCGCCCGCCGACTCCAACTCACCGCGATTGTCGAGGAACTCCGATACCGTGACTACGTCACAGGGATTCGCCTCTTCGGCAAGGCTGGCTATCGCCGCGAAGATCAGCCGATGGTCTTTACGGTAGAAATCCTGCGCCGTAACGACGTCGGCGATCTTGTCCCAGGACTGATGGTCGAGCATCAGTCCGCCAAGCAATGACTGCTCTGCTTCGATCGAATGCGGCGGCACCTTGAGGCTCGACTCTGCCCCGCCGGTGTTCATGCCGTCATCCAATGCTCGAACCATGCTTGAGCTCTCCGGTGAATTCCCCTTGCGTCTAAGTTAACACACTGGGGGTAACACGACAGCGCGGCCCCGTGTCACTCTGCCGTAACGACGCGTACCAGTATTTCTGCGTTGACTTCGGGGTGCAGGTGCACACCGACCGGGAACTCACCAAGCTCATGAATCGGGCCATCGGGCATACGGACTTCGCTGCGTTCGACCTGAATTTGCACTTTCTCGAATGCCTCGACGATATCGATTGGCCCCACTGAGCCGAAAAGCTTGTCCTCGCTACCCGCGTTAGCCGAGATCACGAGTTCCGTGCCATTGATGGCCTCGAATCGAGATTTCGCGGCCGCGAGTTCCCCGGCTGCGGCCTTTTCGAGCTCGGCACGGCGCGCTTCGATCGCCTTCATATTCTCCGGCGTTGCAAGCGCCGCTTTGCCATGCGGTATCAAAAAGTTGCGACCGTATCCCGGCTTGACCTTGACGAGGTCGCCGATACTGCCGAGGTTCTCTACGTTGTCCAAAAGAATGACGTTCATCTCAAATCCTTAACTCTATTGTTGTCTAGCAGCGCGACGGCGGTACCCGAACCATGCATCGGTATACCCCAAAACCGCCAGCGCCAAAATCAAAAAAACATGCAATATCGGCAATAATACGTAAGTCAATATCAACACGAGCAATGGCAACTGCCCTTGTGCATGCATCCAATGCACCACTGCAAGACCCTGTATCCAGAACATCGCAAATAGCAAAAACGCAATATTCTGTATTGCGGCCACTCCGATTGCGACAGCCAACAGTGACGTCAGCGCCATTATCAACGCAAGCACGCGACCGAAATTCAAATCGCGAAACCGGCCATAATCACCGGTTTCCCCGGACATTTGCGCAAATATCTGATATCCGAACAACAGATAAAGCACGTATAACATCCAGCTCGACAATACGATGGCTATCGTCACCATATTGGCAGTCATTTCCGGGTCCGATTCCATAAGCTGGACCTGCTCGAGCAGGTTGCTCTCGCGAGCCCACTCCAGCATGTACGTCGTTACCGGCTGCCAAAAGGCCACGATGTCATTTACGACGACGTGAAACGCGATCGTCATCAAAACCACCACGATCATCGACACCTGCAGAGTCAGCGTCAGTGATCGCGACACCTGTAGCGTACCGCCCAGTACCAGAGCCGGCAGCCACGTCGTCAGCACGCCGCCAAGCAACTGGGAAACCGGCACACCCGCGATCAAAGCGATCAGCCCCAGCAACGCGCCCGCTGCCACCCCCTCTATGACGGCCAGCCTGGCCCCCTGTTTGAGCACCAGGAGCACCATGACGATGCCGCTCAGCACCTGCAAGTAGGGCACCAATAATGTCGCCGCAAGTACGAGAACGGCGTTTTGCGGCCGGGCAACCAGCCACGCGGCCAGCGCTTGCACGAGATAGCTCAGGGATCGACTTAGTGTCGATCCGTATACGGCAACAACGCTAAATACCGGGCACGCTTTACAGCAGTCGCCAACTGGCGCTGATAATGCGATTTCGTGCCCGTGATGCGGCTTGGGACTATCTTGCCCGTCTCGGTAACATAGGCTTTCAGCAGATTGAGGTCTTTGTAATCAATCTCCTCGATGCCTTCGGCCGTAAAGCGGCAATACTTACGCCTGCGTGAATAGCGACTCATAATCTTTCTCCTCAGGCGGTCTTTTCAACGGGTTCAGGCGCCGCGTCGTCAACGGCCTCGCCCGCGTCGGCGTCGGCCTTTTCGGCGTCAGCCTTTTCGGCGTCGGCTTTTTCGGCGTCGGCTTTTTCGGCGTCGGCTTCTTGCGGCACGTCCGCATCACCCGCGGGTTCTGCAGCTACAGGCTCTTTGCTCAGGTCGGCCGGAGCAGCGTCATCGACAGCGGCGGCTTTCTCCGCCGCCTCCTTAGCATCATCATCTCGTTTTTTGTGCATGGCCGCCTCGGCCGCCGCCTTCGCCTCACGGCGCTGCTGGGCTTCCTTTTCCTTGGCCTTCTCTT
>CAMYMP010000373.1 GCA_947259435.1 uncultured Woeseiaceae bacterium | reverse complement strand
CCGCTGAGGCGATAGAGCCGCTTCAGCCCGGTCAGAATGCGCCGCGCTTCACCGTCAGGTCTGTTGATGGCAGGGCTTTCGACTTCGATCCTCGCAGTCTCGAACGACCGGTTCTGGTGATCTCGTTTCGCGGCGGTTGGTGCCCGTACTGCAATATGCATTTGTCGGAGCTCAAGGATGTCGTGGCGGACATTGATGCCCTTGGGGTTGACGTGCTTTTTTTGAGCGGCGATCGGCCGGATCTTCTGCACAAGAGTCTGCAGCGCGAAACGCAGGACGATATCGCAGATCTGGATTATCAGATCCTCTCTGATGCCGACGCGCAGGCTGCGATTGCTTTCGGCATCGCTTTCCGGGCTTCGCAGTCGACGATCGATCGACGTCGTGAGAAAGTGCAGGACATCGTGGACTCGTCAATGGACCGTCACGGCGTCTTGCCTGTTCCTTCGGTGTTTGCGATCGACAGGAATGGCGTAATCGCATTCGCGTATACGAACCCGGATTACAAAGTCCGCTTGCCAGCTGGCGAGCTGCTCCGTGTCGCAACCGACTTAGCTGTATCCAAATAGTCGCCAGCTGCCAGTGATGGTAGGCTTCGACACTGGCCTCGACCAGAGATAGGAACATGAGCGACGTCCGTCGCGGCAACCCCCTGAGCAGTGCGATCAGGGCGGCAATCAAAGTCGAAGCAAACGAATTCAGGGCGACGTTGCTGTCGTTCCTGTTCGTTTTCGTACTCATGACAGCCTACTCCATTCTGAAGCCCGTGCGCGACGCACTCGGGGCCGACTGGGGGGCCGTAGGCCTGAGCGTAACCTGGACGGCTAACTTCGTGCTGAGCGTCATAGCTGTGACCGTTTACGGTGCCGCGCTCTCGGTGTTCAGGTTTCGGATGGTCGTGCCCGGCGTCTACGCTTTCTTTGCGTTTACGTTCCTCTCTCTCTACGTCATCACCGTCAGCGCGGCCGAGCCGTCGTTGATTAACAAGGGCTTTTACGTCTGGGTCAGCGTTTTCAGTCTGTTTCACCTGTCGGTATTCTGGAGTTTTATGTCCGACCTGTTCGACAAGTCGCAGGCCCCCCGGCTTTTCGGGCTGATCGCCGCTGGTGCAAGCGTCGGTGCGATCGTCGGGCCGTTGATTACCGCGTTGTTGGTCGATGTCGTTGGAACAAATGCGCTGATGCTCGTTTCTGCGATGCTGCTGCTCGTGCCGATACCGATCATCCTGATTCTCGAGAGGTTGAGAGTTAGCGATTTGGGTAACGAAAACGTTCGCGCCGATGTTTCAAAGCAAGTGGCCATTGGCAAGAACCCGTTCGCGGGCTTCTCGATTTTCCTGAGCAACAGATACTTGCTGACCATCGGCGCCTTCATACTCCTGTATGTGACTATCAGCACGTTTGTTTACTTCGAGCTGCAAGACCTGACGGCGGCCTACGGTATCAATACACGCACCAAGATCTGGTCCTGGATCGAACTGGCGACGAACATACTGACCTTGCTGACGGCAGCGTTCGTAACGAGCCGAATTGTCACCAAACTGGGCATGCCGGTTGCATTGTCGCTGATGCCGGGGCTGATAGCCGTTGGCGTTCTCGCTCTTGTTGCGGCCCCGACGCTTGTTGCGCTCGCGATATTTCAGGTATTGAGGCGCATAGGGAACTACGCGATTACCCGCCCAAGCCGCGAAATGCTGTACACGATTGTTGATCGTGAGGCCCGGTTCAAGGCGAAACCGGTGATCGACATTGTGCTGTACCGTGGCGGCGACATGGTGACAGCGTGGATGTATACGTTCGTGGCAAAAGGATTCGGGCTCGGCCTCGCCGGTATCGCGGTTGTCATAAGCGGCATAGCTATTGTCTGGGCGGCGATCGCCATATACCTGGGGCGTGCGTACAACCGAATTGCCGCAAGATCCAATCATCCTGAACCAGCTAAGGAACAAATCGATGACGTTGCGTAATACTTCGACCGAATTCGGCTCGCTCGCGAAATGGCTGCATTGGCTAGTGGCTATCGGCATATTCTGGTTGATCTACCTGGGTCTCGAGCAGTCCGGGATGGAGCGTGGCCCTGCGAAAGAAGAACTCCGTGCGTTTCACGGGTCTGTTGCATTGGTTGTGTTCGTGTTAATGACGGTACGTCTCGTCTGGCGCCTGACTAACGATGTGCCTGCACATCCGGTCGGTATGCCGGCGTGGCAGCGAACCGCGGCGACAATGGTGCACTGGGGTCTTTACGTTGCGGTGTTCGTGCAGCTGTTTTCCGGGCCCGTCACGGTTGCGACCGGCGGCAAGCCGGTCCCTTTCTTCGGCCTGTTCTCTATCCCGTTGCCCATCGAAGAGAATCGCGATGTGCATGAAATCTGGGAAGAGGTTCATGAGTTCGCCTGGAAAATCGTCGCTGCATTGTTGATCGTTCATGTCCTTGCTGCGCTCCATAATCATTTTATCGCGAAAAACGATGTGCTCAGACGTATGACGACTGGAATGAAGAAGGAAGGCTGACCGTGCAGGAGGCTTTCGTTTGTGATGCTGTGAGAACGCCAATCGGGCGCTACGGCGCCGGCCAGGGCATCGCTATAATCATCGAAAAAGTCTGATGAAGAAGTCACCGCCAAGCTTCGAAACGCAAGAGCTGCGAGATTTTGGCGAAGCGCTGCGCGGCAGGCGCACGATCGAACTGTTCCTGCATACGCCAGTACCCGCTGCGCTCGTCAGAGAGGCGCTCGAGGCCGCGACCTGGGCGCCGAATCATCATTTAACCGAACCGTGGAAATTCTACTTGCTCGGCACATAATCCGTTGCCTCTTGTCTGGACCTCATCTGTGACATCGTAACGGCGAAAAAAGATGCGAAGATGGGCGAATTCAAGGCACAGAGTTGGTCGGAGAAACCGGGCTGGCTGGTGGTTACCTGCCGCAGGTCAGACGACGAAGTGACGCAACGAGAAGACTATGCGGCGTGCTGCGCGGCGACGCAGAATTTCATGTTGTACCTGTGGAAAGCCGGCGTCGGTTCGAAGTGGACCACCGGCGACATTACGCGCGATGGACCCAGTCCCGAAAACCGATCGACGAGGTCCTGCAACAGCTGCCGTGACGCTTTAGTCTGTGGCAAGTTCTTCCCGATGATGCACGATTGTCGGGCAGATTAATGGCCTTAGCAGGAACACACAGACGACGAGCACCCCCGCGACGCCCATGATGATGACGGAATTGCGGATCGTGCCGTCATAAATAACGGCGCCGAGCAGCGCACCGGCCGCACCGATAATGTTTTGCAACGTGCCGATAATTGACGATGCGACGCCCGCCGTCTTCGGCAGCGGGTCCAGTGCGAGCACTGTGGCGTTGGGGGCGACAATGGCAACCATCAGCATGAACAGGCAGAAACAACCCCACAGCCAGATGAAGGGCGCCTGATTCAGCCAGGCCATGAGCAGCAACTGCGCGCCGCATACGCCGGCCAGTGCAGCGCCGAAAGCGATAAGTTGCAGGCCGTCGAAACGGGATACGAGCAGCCGATTCAGTGCCGAGCCGACAAGTATGGAAAGTCCCGCTGTGGCGAATATGAAGCCGTATGCGGTTATCGAGTAGCCATAGATCTTGACGACAAGCGCCGCAGACACCGTGATGACCGCCATGAAACCGGCCGTCGGCAGGACGATCATCAGCAGGCCAAAAATGCTCTGTCGGTGCGAGAAAAACTCCGAGACGCTGGAGGCAAGCTGACGCAGCGGATGTTGCTCTGTATTTGCTTCGCGCGTTTCCGGAATGTTGCTGCGTATCAGTCCGAGAACGCCAACGCCAAGAAGGGCAATTGCGATGAACGGTGCACGCCAGTCCCATTGACTGACGAGTACCGCACCTATCGTAGGGGCAACGACCGGGGCCAGAGTGAATATCATCATCATTACCGACATCAGTTTGGCGGCTTCCTGGCCGCTTGCGATATCCCGGACAATCGCGCGTGAAAGCACAATTGCTGAAGCAGCGCCGAAGCCCTGCATGAAACGCGCAGCAAGGATAAGTTCGATGCTGTTCGCCATCGCCGCCACGACTGCGAACACGGCAAACAATCCCATGCCGAAATACAGGACGGGCAATCGACCAATGCGGTCGGAAATGAGCCCCGCGGGGATTTGTCCAAATCCCATTCCGGCCATGAAGATGCCGACGATTTGTTGCGTCTTCGACAGATTCGTTGCGAGCGCCTCGACCATTACGGGCACTGCGGGCAAGCTAATGTCGACCGTCACTGCCGCGACGGCCGTCATCAAGCCGAGTGTGATCACGAAGCTGAGCTTCGGAGGTTGAGGCAGGGGGGTCACGATCAGATCAGATTGACATCGCGACCGGCTATTAACAAGTCGACGGCTGGCCGCGCACCGAGCCAGTAACTGAGATCACGCGGATGCGTGATATCCCATACGGCAAGGTCGGCGCGTTTGCCGGCCTCCAGCGTGCCACGATCCCGATCGAGGCCAAGCGCCGCCGCAGCTTCGAGCGTTGCGCCCGCCAGGCATTCCTCCGGCGTAAGCCCGAACAAACGGCACGCGAGCGCCATCGCTTCGCGAAGCGAGCACAGTGGGGAGGTTCCCGGGTTGCAGTCGGTCGCAATTGCGATCGGCACCTTGTTGTCCCGCAGGGCGTTTACGGGCGGGCGTTGCGTTTCGTTCAGCGTTACGAAGGCGCCAGGTAGCAGCACCGCCGCGGTACCGGCATTGCCCAGGGCCGTAACTCCGTCTTTCGATGCGTGCTCGAGATGATCGGCCGACAGCGCTTTGAATCGAGCAGCCAGTCCGGCCCCGCTGCCGTCGCTCCGCTGATCGGCATGCAGTTTGACCGGCAGTCCGAATCTTTGTGCAGCCCGAAAGACCCTGCCGATCTGCTCCGCGCTAAATGCGAAGCCTTCACAATATGCGTCAACCG
>CAMYMP010000372.1 GCA_947259435.1 uncultured Woeseiaceae bacterium | reverse complement strand
CGCACTGAAAGCGGAGCCGCAGTCCAATGGGTAAGTGGTCACGGCGCGCGTTCATAACGACCGGAATCGCTGCCGGAGGTGTGGTCGTATTTGGCGTCGCTATTCGTCGTGGCGACAGGTCAGGCAAAGTCAGGGAGCTCATCGCAGATCCGGGTGATGCGATCTTTGACATATGGCTGAAGATCTCGCCCGACAACACCGTGACCGCAATCGTGCCGCACGCCGAGATGGGCCAGGGAGTGCACACAACCCTGGCCATGATGTTGGCCGACGAACTGGATGCTGACTGGGCGAAGGTCGAGGTCCTCGAGGCACCGAGCGACAAGGAATTCGCGAACTACGCGCTGGCCAAAGGCTACGCGGCCGGCGACGTCGATTTTCCTGCCTGGCTGATCGATACGGTCGATGGCTTCTTTTTTCGTGCGACTCAGGCGATGGGCTTGCAGATCACGGGCGGCAGTACATCGGTCAGAACGACCGGACAGTTCGCGATGCGAGTTACAGGCGCCGCCGCGCGTAGCGCACTTCTGCAGGCGGCCGCCGACGAATGGCAAGTGCCAGTCGAGGAACTTGCGGCGCGGGACAGCATGGTCTCCCACGCAGCGAGCCAACGCTCCGCCACGTATGCAAGCTTCGCTGCTGCCGCAGCGAAGACAAGACTGCCCGCAAAACCCCGCTTAAAAAGCGCTGAGCACTTTCGCATCATGGGCACGTCGCCGCAGCGCGGGGACATTCCGGCCAAGGTCGACGGCAGCGCGATGTTCGGCATCGTCGACGGCAGCGCGATGTTCGGCATCGATACGAGCTTACCCGGAATGAAATACGCCGCCGTCAAGGCATCGCCTGTATTCGGCGGCACGGTCAGGTCCTACGACGCGGCGTCGGTGCAGGATCTGCCGGGCGTGCGTAAAGTGATCGAACTCGACGATGCCGTGGCTGTCGTCGCGGATGGCTACTGGCAGGCAAAGCAGGCCCTGGATCAGTTGCAGATCGAATTCGACGACGCGGGCAACGCCGGCTGGGAGCAGGGCGACATCTTCAAGCAGTTCGCACAGGACCTCGACGCTTCGGCCAGCGCTGGAGACGAAGAATCCGACCTGGAGACTGGCGACACCGCCGCGGTTTTGGGCGCAGCCGAACGTGTCCTGGAAGCCGAATACCGCGTACCCTTCCTCGCCCACGCCACAATGGAGCCAATGAACTGTACGGCGTGGGTGCACGACGATGAGTGCGAGCTCTGGCTGGGAACGCAGAACCCGCTCGGCTTTGCAAAGGACGCCGCTGAGGCGATTGATTTCGACGCGGACAAGGTCACGGTCCACAACCAGTACCTCGGTGGCGGCTTCGGCAGACGCGCTTTCTCGGATATCGCGGTGCAGGCTGCCCGCGTGGCGGCGGAGGTCCACTACCCTGTCAAGCTCGTGTGGTCGCGCGAGGAAGACACGCGGCACGACCATTATCGGCAGGCGAGCATCAGCCGCTTTCGGGGTGGTCTGGATGCAGATGGCAATGCGCTCGCGTGGCACAACCACTACGTCAACAAATACGATCCCGAGGAAGCCCCTCACATTCCGTACGCGATCGACAACCAGCGCATCGTTTATACGGAAAGTAAGACTCATGTACCGTGGGGATTCTGGCGCAGCGTCGATCATTCGCTGCATGCATTTTTTACCGAGTCGTTCATCGACGAGCTGGCGGTCGCGGCAGGTCGCGATCCTTACGAGTATCGGCGCGCGCTGCTCGTGAACGAGCCACGCTTCCTTGCAGTGCTCGATCTTGCTGCGAATAAAGCCGGCTGGGGCGAATCGTTGCCCGAGAACGTTGGGCGCGGCATATCGATTCACCGCTCGTTCGGTACGATCGTGGCAGAGGTTGTCGACGTGGAAGTCGTTGATGGCGACGTTTCTGTTAAGCGCGTCGTATGTGCCGTCGACGCCGGATTTACGATGCATCCGGACGGCATGGCGGCACAGATGGAAAGCGGCATCGCTTATGGCATGACGGCTGCGCTTTACGGCGAAATCTCGATTCGTCGCGGCGCGGTTGCGCAGTCGAACTTTCACGACTACCCGATGCTCCGCATCGATAAGGCGCCCGCAGTCGAAACACACATTATTAATAGCGGCGAATCTCTGGGAGGCGCGGGGGAGCCCGGCACGCCGCCGATCGCCCCGGCACTGACAAATGCGATTTACGACGCGACGGGCATCCGCATCCGCGAACTCCCGATTCGCCTTCACGACCTCAGCAAGCCTGATCACCGCGAAACTGACGTTGCCTAAAATGAACAGACGATATTGACGGAATCGATCGTGCCTAAACAACGCATCAACAAACTATTGACCGAACTAAACCGTGAACTTAACAAGGGGGGCGACTTCGACGAGGAGACGCGCGAACTCCTCAGACAGTTGAACGACGATATCGACCGGCTGGCCGGAGATACGGAATCGTCTGCACTCGATCGCGCGAGGTCGCTGGAATCGCGATTTGCGGCGGAACATCCCGTCGCTGAACGGCTGGCCAGAGAACTGGCTGACATTCTGGCGAAGATGGGCATCTGATCCGCAGCGCGCAAAACCGGCACGGCTTCTCGAACCGTTCCATAGCTCTGCTTGTCGCCTTGCTCGTGGCGCTGGTCGCGAGCTTTCTACTGACTCCCCCGATTCCCCAGGACCCTGCTTACCACGGGTTCGCCGATGGCCGTACTCTGCTTGCGGTCGGCAACTTCTGGAACGTGGCGTCGAACCTGCCGTTTCTCGTCGTGGGTCTATGGGGCCTTTTTTATGTGCGCCGGCATAGCGAGCGCGTGTGCTTGCCGGGGCTGCAATCGGCCTACGTCGTCTTCTTCGCGGGCGTAATGCTCACCGCATTCGGTTCGGGCTACTACCACCTGAATCCCGGTAACGGGCCGCTGGTCTGGGACCGCCTGCCAATGACGGTCAGCTTCGCCGGCCTGTTCTCTATCGTCATCGGCGAGTTCGTGTCGGCGCGCGCCGGACGCCGGGTACTCGCCCCTTTGCTGATCATTGGCCTCGCTTCCGTCGCTTACTGGGCATCGAGCGAGTCCTACGGATTCGGCGACTTGCGGCCCTATGCGGTCGTGCAGTTCTTGCCTATGCTGCTAATTCCGTTCGTGCTGCTAACGTACAGCCCGACAATCGGCTCGAAAAAGTACTATTGGCTCATGTTGCTGTTTTATGTGCTCGCCAAGGTGTTCGAGTATTTTGACGCCGACATTCTTGCCATCGGCGAACTGTTGAGCGGTCACACGCTGAAACATCTGTTCGCGGCGATGGCGCCGGCGACGATACTCTACGCCTTGCATGCCAGGCGCCGGTCGGGCCCGGTGACGTCAAGTGGCTGAGCCAGTTTACGAGGGCACATGCCACTGCGGAGCGATCAGATATCGCTATGGGACAGCGATCGACCCCGTCGACTGGCGGATACGCGCATGCCAGTGCGGCTTTTGCCGAATGCACGACGCGCTCAGCACTTCCGACCCGCTCGGTACTCTTCAGTTCTCTGCCAGTAGCGAAGACGTATTGCAGTGCTATCGGTTCGCGCTGAAGACGGCAGACTTTCTGATTTGTCGGCGTTGTGGTGTTTATGTTGGCGCCGTAATCGATACTGCAGAGGGAAAATTCGGCATCATCAATACACACACACTCGAAAAGGTGCCAACGAATCTGGCCGAGGGCAGCCCGATAAGTTATGACATTGAAGACGAGGAATCCCGCATCCGCCGTCGCGAAGAACGATGGACACCCGTGACAGCTGTACCGTGGCACAGCTAGAGCGAGCGCCACACCTTTTGCGTCATTTCAGTTAAGCCCGCCTCGAGGAACTTCGG
>CAMYMP010000371.1 GCA_947259435.1 uncultured Woeseiaceae bacterium | reverse complement strand
GAATGTGAGACTTGATCCGTCATCCAGCGTTATCGTGGCTTCACCAATCGATGCGTCCAGCGGCACGCCGATCGCCGCGCGCCAATAACCGTCGTCATTCATCACGAGCACGCGCTTGCCGTCATACTTGACAACTGGCGTCGCGCCGTCAGCCGCACCCAAATCAACAAGCGCGATGCCGCCTGGCCAGGCGGTATCGGCAGCTGCGACGTTTAGCCACATAGTGGCAAATGACAGCGCGAGGATGTGCAGGCGATCAATCATAACTATCCTGTTTCGACTTGATCGTCGCGATAAGTTCACCCTTCGCAAGTCTTGCCCGAATGTCATCACCCGGTACGGCATCTGCGGCATTCATCAGGACTTTGCCGGACTTCACATCCTCGACAATTGCGTAGCCTCTGTCGAGCGTCGCCAGCGGGCTTACCGCGTGCAGCCCACGCATCGCAAGCTCGAGCCGGTGACTGCTGTCCGCAACGGAGCGGCCAGCGCCAGCGCGAAGACGCCGCCAAAGGTTCGTAAGCCGGGGTCGCTGGCGCAGCAGGTCCTGCGTGATCCCGGTCGCCAGACGACGGCGCAGCTCGCGCAGACGTTCGTGCTGTCGCAGCAGCGTCTGTTGCGGACTGGTTTGCAGCAAGCGTCGGCTCAACCAGTCCAGCGTCTGGCCGCGGTCCTCGAGGACGCGCTGCCCTGATCGGGCGAGTCGTGATGCGAAAGAGTTTATGGCTCGCAGCCAATCGTCACGATCCGGAGCGATCAGTTCGGCAGCACCGGACGGCGTCGGTGCCCGCATGTCGGCAACGAAGTCGGCGATCGTAAAATCGACTTCATGGCCGACGGCGCTGACGATCGGTATGGGCGACTCGGCAATAGCGCGCGCCAGCCGCTCATCATTGAACGCCCACAGGTCTTCGAGCGAGCCGCCGCCGCGGCCCAAAATCAGCACGTCGCACTCGTCGCGCCGGATGGCGGACTGCAAAGCGGCGATGAGTTCGGGCGCTGCCGCGTCGCCCTGCACGGCGGCGGGATAGAGGACGACGGGAATCGAGGGAAAACGCCGGCCCAACACGCTCAGAATGTCGCGGATCGCAGCGCCGGTCGGTGACGTTATGACACCGATACGCCTGGGCAGTGGGGGCAGTTCGTGTTTGCGGTCCTCGTCAAAAAGGCCTTCGGCGGCGAGTTTCTTCTTCAGAACCTCGAACTGCCGCTTCAGGGCGCCTTCGCCGGCGGGCTCGACCTGCTCGACAATCAGCTGGTAGTCGCCGCGCACCTCGTAAAGGCTGACGCGGCCGAACACGAGCACCTGATCCCCGTTCTTGAGCCCAATGGTCGGGCCACGCTGGTGCTGGCGGAAGAATGCCGCGCGAATCTGCGCAGATTTGTCTTTGAGGCTGAAATATAGGTGGCCCGAGGCGGGCCTGGCGAGGTTCGAAATCTCGCCCTCGACCCAGAGGCGTGTCAGTCCGGTCTCGAGCAGTGTCTTGACCTGACGGTTGAGCTGGCTGACGGTGATTGCGGCCGCCATGGCATGCGCTTGGCCCGCTTTTTCCATGCTCGCGAGTATAACGAAGGCCGCAAAGCTTTTGCCGAAAAATTCATCGGCGTACAATTGACCGTTTAACCTCATCAACGGATCCGAACCTCATTATGCGAATCGCCAAGGAAGCCCTGACCTTCGACGACGTTCTGCTGCAACCGGGCTACTCCGAGGTGCTGCCTCGCGAAGTCGATCTCAGCACCAGTCTGACGCGGTCGATCAAGCTCAATATTCCGATTCTGTCCGCAGCGATGGACACGGTGACCGAAGCGCGCCTTGCTATCGCGCTGGCGCAGGAAGGTGGCCTCGGCATTGTCCACAAGAACATGTCCATCGAGCAACAGGCGCGTCAGGTTGCGCAGGTCAAGAAGTTCGAAAGCGGCATCGTTCGAAAACCGACCACGGTCTCACCCGATATGACCATTCGCGAGGTCATCGAGTTGACCCGTTCGATGGGCATTTCCGGCGTGCCGGTGGTCGACGGCAAGGAAACGGTCGGCATCGTGACGCATCGCGATCTGCGCTTCGAAACGCACCTCGACGCGCCGGTTTCGACGGTCATGACGCCCAAGTCACGGCTCGTCACGGTGGGTGAGGGCGCAGAGAACGACGAAGTCCTGTACCTGTTGCACAAGCATCGCATCGAGAAAGTTCTTGTCGTTGATACGAACTATGAACTCAAGGGCATGATTACGGCGAAGGACTTCCAGAAAGCGAAGGACTACCCGCAGGCCTGCAAAGACGATAGCGGGGCGCTGCGCGTCGGCGCCGCTGTTGGCACCGGCTACGATTCGGACGATCGCGTCGCGGCACTTGTCGAGGCCGGCGTCGACGTCATCGTTGTCGACACATCACACGGCTTTTCAAAAGGCGTCATCGATCGCGTGAAGCGTGTCAAGGAGGTGCACCCTGACGTGCAGGTCCTCGGTGGCAACGTTGTCACGGGTGAGGCGGCCACGGCGCTCGTGAAGGCAGGCGCCGACGGCGTCAAAGTGGGCATTGGTCCGGGCTCGATCTGCACCACCCGTGTTGTTGCAGGTGTCGGCGTGCCGCAGATCTCGGCGGTAGCGGAGGTCGCCGCTGCATTGAAGAAGTCCGGCGTACCGTTTATCGCCGACGGCGGCATCCGCTACTCGGGCGACATTGCCAAGGCGCTGGTCGCCGGTGCGTATTCGGTCATGATCGGGGGTCTGTTTGCGGGTACCGAGGAGTCGCCCGGCGAGGTTGAGCTCTATCAGGGCCGCTCGTACAAGTCCTACCGCGGCATGGGTTCGATCGGTGCGATGGGCCAGTCGCACGGCTCTTCGGATCGTTACTTTCAGGACGCTACCGAAGAACTCGAGAAGCTCGTTCCCGAAGGCATCGAGGGCCGCGTTGCATACAAGGGCGGCCTCGTTGCTATCGTGCATCAGCTGATTGGCGGCGTGCGAGCCGCGATGGGCTACACAGGCAGCGCATCGATTACCGAAATGCGTACCAAGCCGCAGTTCGTGCAGATTACAGGCGCGGGAATGAGAGAAAGCCATGTGCACGACGTGACGATCACT
>CAMYMP010000370.1 GCA_947259435.1 uncultured Woeseiaceae bacterium | reverse complement strand
GCGGACGTAAGTGATTATGTTCATTGAGTATTTCAGCGTGATTGTGAGTTCGATTGCCCAACGTTAATCGAAATGCGAATGATTCGCAACTGCGTTAATTACGTATTCGAAGGCACTGTAGGAGCGGCCGCAGGCCGCGACATCCCAGTCCAGGTATCGTAAGTGTCGCGGCCTGGCATTGTCCCCGAATGGGGAGGCCGCTCCTAACGGCACTGGTCCACACACCTCCCTGTGAACCATCCACTGCAATCCGGTACCGGTTCTGGCACCATTGCACATCAGGCGCTTGGGCGCGTTCCTGCAAAAGAGTTCATGACAGAGCAAGCTCGAAAACTGCTGATCGTCGAAGACGATCCCGGCCTCTTGGAGCAGTTGAAATTGTGCTTCGATGGCTACGAAATCTCCACGGCTGACAATCGTGAAGACGCGATCAATGAGCTGCGCCGTCATGAACCCGCCGTTATCCTGCAGGACCTCGGCCTGCCGCCGAAACCTGAAGGTCTGGAAGAAGGGCTTGCAACGCTGGCGGAAACGCTCAGGCTCGCGCCGCACACGAAGGTCGTTGTAATGATCGACGACGTCGATCAGGCGGTCGCGATGTCGGCTGTAGCTCAAGGTGCCTACAACTTTTATAAGAAGCCTGTTGAATCTGATACGTTGAGACTGATTGTCAATAGAGCTTTCGCGATATCGGAGCTTGAAGCCGAAAACCGTCGACTGCAAAACAAGGTCAACGAATCGCCGCTTGACGGTATCGTTGCCGCGAGCGAAGGCATGCTTGCCGTTTGCCGCATGATCGAGAAAGTCGCGCCGACGGACGTGACGACCTTGTTACTGGGCGAAAGCGGTACAGGTAAAGAACTGCTCGCGCGTGCACTGCATCGTTTGAGTCCACGTGCCGAAAACAACTTCGTTGCGATCAACTGCGCCGCCATCCCCGAGAACTTGCTTGAGTCTGAATTGTTCGGCCACGAGAAGGGCGCGTTCACGGGCGCGCACAAGCAAACGATGGGCAAGGTCGAGCTGGCCAATGGCGGCACACTGTTTCTCGATGAAATCTGCGACATGCCGATGGCGCTGCAAGCCAAGATGCTGCGCTTCCTGCAGGAGCGCGTGATTGAGCGCGTCGGCGGTCGCCAGGAGATCTCGGTCGATGTTCGCGTTGTCTGTGCGACCAATCAGAACCCGACAGCCATGATCGAGGAAGGCTCGTTCCGCGACGACCTTTATTATCGCGTCAGCGAAATCACGATCAACATTCCGCCATACCGCGATCGCGAGGAAGGGCGTCTTATTCTCGCGCGCACCTTGCTGCATAAATATGCGAAGCAACAGCGGCGCGCGATCAACGGTTTTTCCGATAAGGCGATACAGGCCATCGAAGCTTTCTCGTGGCCCGGCAACGTGCGCGAACTCGAGAACAAGATCAAAGGCGCGGTCATCATGGCCGATGGCAAGATGGTCACCGCTGCAGACCTCGGGCTCGAGGTCGGCGATGAAACGGGCGACTCGCTCAATCTCCGCGAAGTGCGGGCGCGGGCCGAGTCCAAAGCGATTCGCGTGGCGCTAACAAAGAGCTACGGCAACGTGTCGAAGGCGGCCGAGCTGCTCGGCATTACCCGACCTACGCTGTATGACCTGTTAAACAAGTACGGGCTCAGCGCCGAAGGCTATTCGAAGAAAGCCGCGTCCTGATTTTCCTTGCCGAAGCACGTCGTAAGTCTGTAAATTTAAGCAGACTTCAAACTGGGAAACGGCGTGAGCAAAATAACACTGACGATCAACGAGCAACAGCACGAGCTCGATGTCCCATCGGATATGCCCTTGCTGTGGGCTCTCCGTGACAAACTCAACCTGACGGGCACCAAGTACGGCTGCGGTATCGGCACCTGCGGCACCTGCACCGTGTTGGTCGATGGCGTTCCGATGCGCTCCTGCGTGATGCCTGCGAGCGGCATGGCGGGCAAGGAAATTACGACAATTGAGGGCCTGGATCCGAACGGGCAACACGTTGTGCAGCGGGCCTGGAACGACGAAGACGTTCCGCAATGCGGCTATTGCCAGGGAGGGCAGATACTCGCGGCCAGCGCGCTCTTAGAGAAGAGCCCGAATCCCAGCGATGAAGACATCAACGCGGCTATGTCCGGCGTCCTCTGCCGCTGTGGCACGTATCACCGCATTCGCAAGGCCATCAAACGCGCAGCAGGGTATGCGGCCCTTGATGGAGGTGAAGCATGAACGCCAACGCAATGCCGGGCGCGATCGACCGCCGCTCGTTCCTGAAGGTCACCTTGCTAGCGTCCGGTGCGATGCTCGTTGGTGTTGGTTGCGATGATCCAAAGCAAATCATCGAGCCGCAGGACGGTGACTGGACGGCCAACCTGTATGTGCGCATCAATGCCGACGGCACGGTCACTATCATTAGCAAGAACCCGGAAGCCGGCCAGGGCGTGAAAACGGCCTTCCCGATGGTGGTTGCCGAGTGCCTGGAAGTTGACTGGAACAAGGTGCGGGTTGAGCAGGCGCCGCTCGACGACCGCTATGGCCGCCAGGTTGTCGGTGGCAGCCGTGGCACCCCGGATGGCTGGGATGACCTGCGTATTGCCGGCACGGCCGCGCGCGAGCTCCTGCTTACAGCAGCCGCCACGGAGTGGGGTGTTACACGGAACGAGTGCGAGGCGAGGGCAGGATCAGTCGTGCATACGGCCTCCGGCGAAGAACGCCGCTACGAGACCTTGCTCGAGACCGCGGCCAGCCTGCCGGTGCCCGAGGTCTCAGACCTAAAGCTGAAGAGCCGACCGTCAGATTTCTCACTCCTCGGTACATTTGTTCCGGGCGTCGACAACCCGCAGATCGTAACGGGTAAGAGCCTGTTCGGCTCAGACGTCCGTCTCGAGGGAATGCTGTACGCCGTTTTTGAAAAATGTCCGACGTTCGGCGGAAAAGTCGTCAAAGCCAACGTAGACGAGATCAGCAAATTGCCCGGTGTAACGCATGCATTTGTCATTGAGGGCACGAACAAGCTAACCGGCCTTCAGCCCGGTGTCGCCAATGTGCTTGGCAGGCCAGTAACTGAGCTGAGCGATTGA
>CAMYMP010000369.1 GCA_947259435.1 uncultured Woeseiaceae bacterium | reverse complement strand
AGGACTGGCATACCTACACGATGGACGAACTTCTGCCGTCGTCATTTCATCTCTAGCAGACACCCGGGCGTCGGTCAGTCGGCCGGGCGCGTTGCTACAGGAGACTGACAACGTCGTCGCGCGTCGGTAAAGAAGGTTGCGCGCCGAGCTTCGTCGCGGCGGCCGCGCCGGCGGCGCAGGCAAATCGCAATGCGTCTTCAGGAGCCTGGCCTTCGACTAGCGCGACAGTCAGCGCCGCCGTAAACGTGTCGCCCGCCGCGGTCGTATCGACGGCTTCTATCCGTGGGGGATTGGCGCGTGCGATGTCCTCGCCATCACGTGATAATACGGCTCCGGCCGCGCCGAACGTGGTCGCGATCATGCCAGTGCAGGCAGTCAGACTGTCGCCATACCAGGCCGCTTCGGATTCGTTGACGACAACAAGATCGGCACGCTGCAATACCGCGACATCCACATGCATAGCGGGTGCGAGATTCACGGCGAAGAATCCCTGAAACTTTTCGGCGGCCGCCGCAATGGTCTCGGTCGGCACTTCGAGCTGACAGATCAGCGCATCCGCATCGGGCAGACGCAGCGATTCGGGCGTCAATTGCCGATTCGCGCCTGGAGCAACGACGATGTGATTCTCGCCGCACGGCGCAACTGCGATCAGCGCTGTTCCGGTTGGTGCGTCTTCACTGAATTGACAATCACCGAGTTCGACACCGCCGTCGCGAAGCAACTCAAGCGCTTCTTCACCCGCTGCATCTTCCCCCACGCAGGCCAGCAACGTTACGTCGGCACCGAGCCGTTTGGCTGCCAGCGCCTGGTTGGCGCCTTTACCGCCAGGAAAGCGGCTCAGTTCGGCACCAGTTACGGTTTCTCCAGGCGATGGCAAGCGAGCAACCTTGGCGACCAGGTCGAGATTGACGGAACCGATAACGACTATTGAGAGCATGGCATTCAGTCGCCGAAGCGCGCGAGCCTCTCGGTTAGCAGGTCGTAAAAACCGTCTGCATCGACCGCATAAACCCAGTGGACGTTGACGGGTCGATCCGTGACGTGCCAGAAATCAACCGCCGTATGACCCAGCGTCAACTCGGATTGCGTTTCGACAGACACGTTGCAGTCTTTGCCCTCGAACAGCTTCGGTTTGATCAGCCACGCGACCGTGCAGGGGTCGTGCAGTGGCGCACCTTTGGAAGTGTACTTCTCGGTGTCAAAGCGATCGAAGAAACTCAGCATGCCGGCTGTCGCGTCGGCAACGGGGTTGCCCAGCGCGGCGATCCGTTCAACGCGGTCTCGCGTCGACAGCACCTGGTGCGTGACGTCGAGACCCATCTGGACAATCGGCCGCCCACAGCGGAACACAATATCGGCCGCGTCCGGGTCCACTAGAATATTGAACTCGGCCGACGGCGTGCGATTACCGCCCTCGCGCATGGCGCCACCCATTAAAACGATCTGCTCTATCTTCGGCAGAATCGCTGGCTCCCGATCGATCGCGGTGCCGATATTTGTCAACGGCCCGGTCGGCACCAGCGTGATCGTGGCATCGCCGGCATCGAGCAGCGTCTGAACAATGTAATCCACGGCGTGCTCCGACTGTAAGGGAGTCTCGGGAGCAATGACATCGATGCCGTTGATGCCGGTCTCACCATGGATCATTTCCGCGGTTCTTAGCGGGCGACGCATCGGCTGTGCGCAGCCCGCGTAGACCGGCACGTCTTGTCGGCCCGCAATGTCGCACATCTGCCGCGCGTTGCGCTGCGTCAGTTCGAGCGGAACATTGCCGCAAACCGCTGTTATGCCGAGCAGCTCGAGTTCGTCGTGTGATGCGAGCGCAAGGAATAACGCGACAGCGTCGTCCTGCCCCGGATCGCAGTCGATGATGACTTTGCGGGTCACGGCTTCAGAACGTCAGCATGATTCCGGCGAGCGCCGCGCTCATCAGGTTGGACAGCGAGGCCGCCAGCACGGCCTTGATGCCGAAGCGCCCGATCAGCTCGCGTTTCTCGGGTACGAGTACGCCGAGACCGCCGAGCAAAATAGCGATCGATGAAAGATTCGCAAACCCGCAAAGAGAGAACGTCGTAACGGCGACCGTTCTCGGGCTCATACCCGCGAGGTACTCGTTCAGGTGCGAGAATGCGACGAACTCGTTCAGGATGATCTTTTCACCAAACAGCGCGCCAGCCGCTTCGGCCTCGGCCCATGGCACGCTGAGCAGGTACATCAGCGGCTGGAAAATCTTGCCGAGTATCAGCTGCAGAGTGACCTCCTCGACTCCGAGCAGGACGTCGATGCGCAGCAGGCCGGCCAGCCCGCCTACGAGGCCATTGAACAACGCGATCAAGGCGACGAAAGCGACGAGCATCGCACCGATGTTGACGGCCAGGCGCAGGCCATCGGAGGTACCTGCGGCCGCGGCCATGATGACGTTGCGGTGCTGGCTGGGTTCCATACGGAGTTTCTCGTGCTCGCTGGGCGGAATGTACTCGTCGTCGGGCATGATGATTTTTGCCATCAACAAGCCGCCCGGCGCCGCCATGAACGCAGCGGCCAGCAAGTATTTCAGTTCAGCACCCATCAGCGCGTAGCCGGCGAGCACCGTGCCCGCAATCGACGCGAGACCGGACACCATCACGGCGAAGAACTGTGGCTCGGTCAGTCCTTTGAGATACGGCTTGACGACGAGCGGCGCTTCGGTCTGGCCAACGAATATATTTGCCGCCGCGTTCATCGATTCGATCGAGCCGGTGCCAATGATCTTGTGCAGGGCGCCGCCCACGCCGAGTACCAGCCACTCCATGATTCGCAAGTGGTACATGACGGACATCAGTGCGGCGAAGAAAATGATGATCGGCAGGACGTTAAATGCGAAACTGAAACCGATCCCCCCTTTGTCGGCCAAAGGCCCGAACACCATGTCTATGCCGGCATTCGCAAAATCGATGACGGCGAGCACGCCCTTGCTCAGCGTATTGATGGCTTTCTGGCCGCCGGACCAGTAAAGAACCGTCGCGGCGACCACTGCTTGCAAAGCGAAGGCTGCGCCGACGACGCGCAGGTGAATGGCTTTGCGATTGCTCGAAAACAGGACCGCGATTCCGAGAATC
>CAMYMP010000368.1 GCA_947259435.1 uncultured Woeseiaceae bacterium | reverse complement strand
TAAACATCCCGACCGTGAAAGGTATGTGAACTCTCTGAGCCGGGCCGGCGATTAATCGTTTCGTCGATCTGCCGCATTTCGACGATACCCTGTGTGTCCGCCACGAGTGTCAGGCTGCCGTTGTCCGGCGTTACGACGTAGTGTCCGGTGTTTGTCTTTGCCACCACTGAGCGGCGATCCGTGCCAACGCCGGGATCGACGACCGAGTCAAAAACCGTTCTCTCAGGCCAGTAGTCGATGGTGCCCGCCAGCATGTACGAAGCCTGCCAGATATTGAATGGCTCAATGTGATGAGTCAGGTCGTGAATTTGCAGTTCCGGCCCGACGCTTATCGCAACGCCTTTCATGCTGGCAACGAAGCGTTCTGTTGTACCGAAGTCGGACAACAGCACCAGCGCCCGCGGCGTATCGCTCTCAGCGGCGTCCGCCGCAAACGCTATAATCATTGAACAAATAATCAGCTGTCGGAATGCTCGGGACATTGGGTGCAAGCCTCTGTCTTATCAAGATATCATTGCCCGAGAAGAGCGCTGACCTAAACAGTCAGGCGATCAAGCGCCGATCCGGCACGCAAGGGGGATAGTGTATGAATAAATGGACGGTATTGCTTGCCGCCGCCGCAGTATTTCCGGGCGGGGCTGCATGGCCGGCGGATCCTCTGGTATTGCAGTCGGATTTTGGCGTCAAGGATGCAGCAGTTGCATCAATGAAAGGTGTCGCGGTCAGCGTATCGCCTGATCTCGATATTTACGATCTGACGCACGAAGTGCCTGCCTACAACATCTGGGAGGCTTCGCTACGGCTTGTTCAGGCTGCCGAGTACTGGCCAAAGGGCACCGTTTTCGTCTCTGTCGTCGATCCCGGTGTCGGCACAGAGCGCAAGTCGGTCGTGCTGAAGACCAGGTCCGGCCATTATTTCGTTTCTCCGGACAATGGCAGCCTGACCGCGGTAGCCGAAAAGCTCGGCGTGGAGGCGGTTCGGGAAATCGATGAGGCAATTAACCGCCTCGCCAATTCGGAAAAGTCTTACACGTTTCACGGACGCGACGTCTACGCTTATACCGGTGCCCGCCTGGCAGCGGGCGTCATTACGTTCGCGGAAGTCGGACGCGAGCTTCCCGCCGAAGTGTTGTCGATTCCCTACCAAGAGGCGCGCATCGATCAGGGGCGAGTGTACGGTAACATCGAGATACTCGACCCCCAGTTCGGCAACATCTGGACGAACATTGATCGTGAGACCTTTAAAGCCCTGGAGCTAAGCCCGGGCGACAAAGTCAGCATTGAAATCTCGAACGGCGACGACGTTGTCCTGACGCAGACGTTGCCGTATTTTCCAACATTCGGTCGGGTTGCGGTTGGGGAACCGCTACTCTATTTGAACAGCCTTAATAACGTGTCACTGGCAATAAACCAGGGCAACTATTCCGAAAAATTCCACATTCAGTCCGGTGCCAGCTGGAGTATAAGGATAGAAAAATGAAAAGATTAAGCAGAGTCGCAGTTCTGGGAACCACCGCATTCGCAATGTTGTTGCTCACAAACGGCAGCGCTTCAGCGCAAGCTCAGGATGAAGCAGCGGAAGAAATCGTCGTCGTTGGTAGTCGCGGCGAAGCGCGTGATCCCATGGAGAGCGCCGTACCTGTCGACGTTATCAGCGCAGATGAAATTGCCGCGGCGCACTCGTTTGGCGGCGAGCTGGGCGAACTGCTGCAGGCATTGGCGCCGTCATTCAGTTTTCCGCGCCAGTCCAACTCGGGGGCGGGGGACCATGTGCGGGCCGCACAATTGCGCGGTATGAGCCCGGATCACACGCTGGTTCTGGTAAACGGCAAGCGGCAGCACACGGCTTCGGTGGTCGCGCTGGAGTCGGCGATCGGGCTGGGCACGAACCCGTTCGATTTCAACACGATTCCCCTGATCGCCATCGAGCGAGTCGAGATATTGAGAGATGGCGCCGGGGCGCAGTATGGATCGGATGCAATCGCCGGCGTGATTAATATCGTGCTCAAGGATGCTGCCCAGGGCGGCACCGTAACGGCGTCGTATGGCAGCCATCGGACCGATTTTGAACCGACGAGCAGCAGCATTAGCGACGGAGACACATTCTCGGTGGCGGCGGATTACGGTTTTGAAGTCGGCGATGGTGGCAGCTTGCGCATCGGCGGTGAATATCGTACTCGCGACGCGACCAACCGGGCCGGCATTGGCGTGCTGCCATTCTTCGAGGACGACACGCCGGCCAACCAGGCGCTGAATCCCGCGCGCGTATTCGCACCCGGCGACGGCGGGGCCGATGACATCTATGTCTTTTACAATGCGACTGTTCCGGTCGGCGAGCGTGAATTCTATTCGTTTGGTCGGTATTCCAATCGTGAGACCGAGGGTACGGGTTTCTTCCGTTATCCGGACGGTTTCTCAAGTCTTCCCAGTGTCCATCCGAACGGGTTTCGGCCGATAACCCTGGGTGATAATACGGATACTTCATTATCCGTGGGTTTACGCGGCACGAACTTTGAATCCGACTGGGACCTGAGTCTGACCCTCGGCAGCAACGATTTCGACTCGGGGGTTAAGGATTCGGCAAATCCGTCGCTTGGTGCGGCGAGCCCGACGTCTTTTGATCTGGGCGGATTCGAGTTTACGCAGACGACGCTCAACGCCGACGTCGTAAGGGAAATTGAGCTCGGTGGCCTCAGTTCGCCGATGACATTCGCCTATGGCGCCGAGGTGCGTTTCGAAGACTATGAAACAAGCGCCGGCGATCCGGAATCATACGAGACTGGTCCAGACGACGCCGCTGTCGGAGCGCAGGCCGGGCCCGGGTTGGCGGCTGGCACCGAGGCCAATGTCGACCGAACGGTGATTTCCGCATACGTCGATGTCGAAGCAGATCTAGCGGATCGATTCACCATAGGCGGCGCAGTACGTTTCGAAGACTATGACGACTTTGGCAATTCGTTAACCGGCAAATTGTCGGGAAGGTTCCAGGCCACGGATGCATTTGCGATACGTGGTGCCGTGGGAACCAGCTTCCGTGCGCCGTCACTGGCGCAGATCGGCTTTGAAAAGTCGAAGACCGATTTCGGCGACGGCGGAATGCTGGAGCTGTTTCGGATTCTGCCGGTGTCCAACCCGGATGCCATCGCGGAAGGGGCCGTACCGCTGAAGGAGGAGGAATCAACGAACTTCAGCGTAGGATTTGTTTTCGATTCGGGCCCTGCATTCAGCCTGACAGTCGACTATTTTCAGATCGACGTCGATGATCGAGTCACGCTCATCAACGCGGCAAACAACATTGAATATTTTTCCAATCTTATCGATACGGAGACGACGGGTTTCGATGTTGTGGCTGCCGGCGTAATCGAGGCCGGTGCCGGCACTATTGACTGGAGCGTCTCGTACAACAATTCCGACACCGATGCCAAGAATCCCAGCGTGCTTGATGTGGAGGATTTGAACACCGTCGAATCCAAATCACCGGAAGACAAATTCATCGCTTCTGGCAATTGGATAGTCGATCGTTGGTCGGTGTTACTACGTCTGACCCGGTATGGCGACACAACACGCGTGTTCGACTTTGGTGGAGGATTCGAGCCGACCCAGACCTACAAGTCAGTGTGGTCCGTGGATGCGGAATTTGCGGCGAAAATTAGCGACGATTGGACGGTAGCGATTGGCGCCGACAACCTGACAGATGAGTATCCTGATCTTTCGAGCGATGACATCAATTACTTCGGTCATCTGCCATACGATGTGCTGTCGGGGATCGGGATGAACGGCAGGTATTTCTACCTTCGTACGCAATATGACTTTTAGGGTGCGCAGTGGCTGACTGAGGTTACAGGGTGTCAGCCGGCAGAAACAGCAAGTTCCGCTTCACGACGGTCACGGCAGTCGTGATCGCGAACATGGTTGGCACCGGGGTGTTCACCAGTCTCGGTTTTCAGCTGCTGGAGATTCGCTCCGGCTTCGCGCTGCTCGCGCTCTGGGCTGTCGGCGGAATCGCCGCTCTGTGCGGGGCCATGACCTATGCCGAACTTGGCGCCGCCCTGCCGCGCTCGGGCGGTGAATACAACTTCCTCGCGCGCATATTCCACCCGAGCGTGGGCTTCGTATCCGGCTGGGTATCCGCCACGATCGGCTTCGCCGGGCCTTGCGCGCTGGCTGCGATGACTTTCGCGGCTTACGCAACCTCGGTGCTGGACACCGGAAACTCGCCCTGGGTGCGCCCCGCACTCGCCGCCGGGCTCGTTATCGCACTTGGCCTGGCACATGCCTCGAATCACCGCACAAGCGGCGGCACCCAGCTCGTATTCACGGTTCTAAAGGTCGGGGTCATCATCGCCTTCTGTACAGCTGCCCTGGCGCTTTCTGGTGAACCGCAGCCGCTCGGTTTCATGCCGGTCGCCGGCGACGGCGGGCGGCTCTTCAGCGCCGAGTTCGCCGTGGCGCTGATCTACGTGAGCTATGCCTACACGGGGTGGAATGCCGCGACGTACCTCAGCAGCGAACTCGAGGATCCGCAGCGCACGCTGCCCATTATCCTGTTCAGCGGCACGCTGGTGGTCGTGCTGCTGTATCTCGCGCTGAACTTTGTCTTCCTGAGCGTCGCGCCGGTTGAGGCCATGCGCGGCCAGGTAGAGGTGGGCTACATTGCCGCGCGCGCCGCCTTTGGCGAGTTCGGTGGCAAGCTCACCGGGCTGGTGCTCGCCGCGCTCCTCATCTCCACGGTCAGCGCGATGACGCTCGCCGGCCCGCGGGTGCTGCAGGTTATCGGCGAGGACTTCCACGCCCTGCGGTTGTTCGCGCGCACCAACCGCGACGGTATCCCGGCGCTCGCGATCTACACCCAGACGGCGCTGTCGGTGATTTTCATCCTGAGCTCGAGCTTCGAGTCGGTCCTCGTGTTCGCCGGCTTCACGCTCGCGCTGAATAGTTTCGTCACCGTGCTCGGCGTATTCGTGCTGCGCTGGCGTCAGCCGGAGCTGCCGCGACCCTACCGGACTTTCGGCTATCCGGTAACACCATTGTTGTATCTGGCGCTCACGGGCTGGACGCTCGCATTCGTGCTCGTCAACAAGCCGGTGGAAGGCCTGTTCGGACTGGGCGTGATTGCCTCTGGTCTGGTTTTCTATTTCATCTCCGCGCGCGCCAGTCGTGCTTCAGAACGTGCAGTTGGAACTCAGACGGGTGACTGACCGCGTAACGAATGAGGTCAGAGCCTCGCGGCGAGGCGACTGCCCTGATCGATTGCGCGCTTGGCATCGAGCTCGGTTGCTACGTCGGCACCACCTATGACGTGAGTGGGTATGCCGGCGGACTCCAGCGGCTCTTTGAGCTCGCGCAACGGGAGTTGCCCTGCGCACATGACGATGTTGTCGACGTCGATCCAGGTAGGGTGCTCGCGCTTCTCGCCATGGCTAATCAGGAGGCCTTCGTCACCGATGCGCTCGTAGTTGATGCCGGCGATCATGCGAACATTGTTCATCTTCAAAGTTGCGCGGTGGATCCAGCCGGTGGTCTTGCCGAGGTTAGCGCCGTGCTTGCCGGCCTTGCGCTGCAGCAGCGTCAACTCCCGAGCGGATGGCTCCGGCAGCGATCGCTCACGCGCAATGCCACCGCGCGCGTCGGCCGGATCGACGACGCCCCATTCGGAAAGCCACTCGCCGAGATGCATCGTCGGAGAGTGGCCGTCGTGCACAAGAAATTCTGCGACGTCGAAGCCGATGCCGCCGGCGCCGATGATCGCCACGCGTTTGCCGACCGGCGATCGCTTGCGAAGAACGTCGATGTAGCTGAGTACTTTCGGGTGCTCCTGCCCTTCGATTTGTGGATCCCGCGGTAAGACACCGGTCGCAATAATCACAGCGTCATACGCTTTGGCCGTTAAGTCGTCAGCACCAATGCGCGTTTTCAGATGCACACCCACACGCTTCAATTCGAGCTGCCGCCCGAAGTAGCGCAACATCTCGTGGAACTCTTCCTTACCCGGAATCACCTTGGCCATATTCAGCTGGCCGCCGATCTCCGACGCCGCCTCGTACAGGTCCACTGCATGGCCGCGCTCGGCGAGCACCAGCGCGGCAGAGATGCCTGCGGGTCCGGAACCCACGACCGCAAAACGGCGCTGAGTTCCCGCGGGAACGTAGTTCAGCTCTGTCTCGTGACAAGCCCGCGGGTTCACGAGACAACTGCTCATCTTGTTGGAAAACGTGTGATCCAGGCAGGCCTGGTTGCAGGCGATGCACACATTGATCTCGTCGGCGCGTCCTTCGCGCGCTTTCTTCGCGAATTCCGGGTCGGCCAGCATCGGGCGTGCCAGCGATACCATGTCGGCGCATCCGTCGGCCAATATCTGCTCCGCTGTGGCCGGCAGGTTAATGCGATTGGACGTTACCAGCGGGATGGCGACTTCACGCTTCATCTTTTTTGTCACCCAGGCGAAAGCGCCGCGCGGCACCGACGTGGCGATCGTCGGTACCCGCGCCTCGTGCCAGCCTATACCCGTGTTGATGATCGTGGCGCCGGCACCTTCGATTGCTTTGGCCAGGGCTACGGTCTCGTCCCACGTATTGCCGTCGGGTATCAGGTCGATCATCGATAGCCGGTAGATGATGATGAAATCCTCGCCCACGGCTTCGCGGGTGCGCGTAACGATCTCGACGGGCAAGCGCATGCGCTGTGAATAATCGCCACCCCACTTGTCGGTGCGCTGGTTCGTGAGCGTGACCAGGAATTCGTTGATGAAATAGCCTTCCGAACCCATGATCTCGACACCGTCGTAGCCGGCCTCGCGCGCCAGCTGAGCGCAGTGAACAAAAGCTCTTATCTGCTTCTCTACACCGGCGGACGACAACTCCCGCGGGGTGAACGGCGTGATGGGTGAACGTATGCGCGAGGGTGCTACGGCCAAGGGGTGGTATGCGTAACGCCCGGCGTGCAGTATTTGCATCGCGATCTTTCCATCCTCGGCGTGAACCGCATCTGTAATTCGGCGGTGCCTGGTGGCCGCGCCCCGGGTTGTTAGCTTGCCGGCGAAGGGCTTCACCCAGCCCGCGCGATTGGGTGCATAGCCGCCAGTGACGATCAGGCCGACGTCGCCACGAGCGCGCTCCGCGAAGTAGGCAGCCAGGCGCTCGTGCTTGTTGCCGTCTTCGAGCCCCGTGTGCATGGATCCCATGAGCACCCGGTTCTTCAGCGTCGTGAAGCCGAGGTTCAGAGGCGCGAAGAGGTGTGGGTAATCTGTGCCGGTCAATGTACGTCCTTTTTTGTGAACGTCAGCTTGCCGCGAAGATCGATCGCCTCGCTTGATCGGCCGACGAGCACGTCGAAAGTGCCCGGCTCGGCGCGCCAGGCCTCTGCCTCGACGTCGTAGTACGAGAACGAGCGCCGATTCAGCTCGACCGTGACGCGCTGCGTTTCACCCGGCTCGAGGTGAACCTTGGCAAAGCCTTTCAGCTCTTTCGGCGGCCGGGGCACGCTGCTATGTGAGTCGGCTATGTAGACCTGCGCAGCGTCGGCGCCGGCGCGACTGCCGGTGTTGGTCACATCGAAACTGACAAGCACGTTGCCGTCCCCGGTCTTCTCGGGTGAGAGCTTGAGATTGCCGTACTTAAAGGTCGTATACGAGAGCCCGTGACCGAAGGGAAAGAGCGGCGCAACGCCGTTCTTCTCGTAGCCGCGGTAGCCGACGAAGATCCCTTCCTTATAAACAATTCGCTGTGTGCCGGGTTCGGGGTAATAGTAGTCATGCGCCGGGTTGTCCTGCCAGCTTCGTTCGAAGGTGGCAGGCAAACGGCCCGAAGGGTTTACCGCGCCGAAGAGAATCTCGGCCACGGCCGTGCCGCCTTCCTGCCCCGGAAACCACGCCTGCAGCAGCGCCGGCACTCGTTCGATCCAGCCGTTCATATCGACGGCACCGCCAGAGGTCATCACGACTACCGTTCGTTCGTTGGCCGCCGCCATCGCCCGGATCAGCTCATCCTGCCCGGGAGGTAGGCGGAACGTACGGTCAGCGCCCTCGGACTCGGACGACGCATCGAAGCCGGCCGCGATTACGACGACGTCGGCCTTGGTTGCCAACGTTTTTGCCGTAGCCTCAACACGATCGCCATGCCGTGAAAAGCCGAGCTGCAACCGCTCGCCCGGCCACTTCTGCCGCCCGTGATGTTCGAGAACGACCTTGTGGTTTCCGGCATCGAGCGCAAGCGTCACGTAGTCGACCATGGCTTTATTCAGGGTCCAGTTGTCGATCACGAGCTCGTCGTCGAGAAACAGGCGGTACAGTCCGCCAAGGTCACCAGCTGCGCCGACGAAGACGTCGTAGGTGCCGTCTTCGGGCACTGCGTAGTAACCCGTCCATCGCTCCGAGAGCGTCCCTTCCGGAAACTGCGGTGTTCCGTTGTTCAATCCGATCTCGACACGCGGCTCCACGCGCGTCAGCATCGGCGTTCCCGAAAGATCTGCTGCGGCAAAGTACTCGGCACGCAAACCGGGCTCACCACCGCTGGCGTCGGTCGAAAACTGCGCGGCGCCGATGGTCTCCGCCAAGGGCGGCAGACCGCGGGCATACAGCACCTCTGTCTTATCGCCCGCAGCCGCGACCAGGCCCTCACGAATGCTCACTGAACTGAAAGGCTCTACCAGCGAGCTGCCGCCGCCACCTATCACGGCCGGGTGAGCATTGGGTCCGACGACGAGAATGGATTTGACACGCTTGCCATCGAGCGGCAACAGGGCCTCTTCGTTTTTGAGCAGGACCATGCCTTCGCGGGCGCCCTGCAAAGCCGCCTGTTGGCCCTGCGGATTCAAGCGCGGAACGGAGAGGTCAAGCTGCTCGCGGTCGAACCAACCGAATCGAATTGCGACACGCAGCTGTCGCCGCACTTTGTCATCGATCGTGGCGACGTCGACCTTGCCCGCCTTAATGGCCGGCAGCAATTTCTCGCGATTGAACTGGCTCCCGGAGGGCATCTCGATGTCCAGTCCGCCGTTGGCTGCGCCAATCGCGTCGTATGTCGAGATCCAGTCCGACATGATCACGCCGCGGAAGCCCCACTCGTTCTTCGCCACTTCGTTGTTGAGATAGGCGTGCTGCGACATGTAGGAGCCGTTGGTCAGATTGTAGCCGTCCATGATCGCGCCGACTTTGGCTTCCCTGACCGCCGCTTCGAAGGCCGGCAGATAAATTTCGCGCAGCGTGCGCTCGTCGACTATCGAATCCGTGTTGTTGCGGTCGAACTCCGAATTATTGGCTGCGAAGTGCTTGACCGTGGCACTGACTTCCTGACTTTGCACACCATTGATGAAACTGACGGCAAGGCGCGAGGCGAGGAACGGATCCTCACCGAAGTACTCGAAGTTGCGAGCCGCCATCGGCGCTCTATAGATATTGACGCCGGGCGCCAGCAGGAAGTGGGCACCCCTGGCCCGCGCGTCGCGGCCGAACTCGACACCGATGCGTTCCGCCAGAGGCGGATTCCAGGAGGCGGCCAACGCAATGCCACCGGCGAAGGCCGTTGCCTGACCGTCGTTGCGCACGCCCATTGGCCCGTCGGCCATTCTCAGGCGCGGCACGCCCAGGCGCGGCACGCCTGGCAGGTAGAAGAAGTCAACGCCTGCAATCAGATCCACTTTCTCTTCGAGAGTCATTTGGCTGAGGATCGAATCGACGCGGCGCTCAAGCTCGGTGTCAGGCAAAGCGGTGGCGGGAAGGGTTTGGGCCATGGCGGGGACTCCTGCCAGCAGGAAGAGAGCTAAGGAAAAAAACATTCGCACTTTGCACGCACCTCTTTTTTTAGACTTGTCTTTTGAGCGGACGGGATTGACGAACAAACCGAACCATACCGCAATGTGGCCGGCAGCGATAAGGCCGCCCGCGCGACGGAATCCTGTAAAGGCTACGCAAAGCTTCCCGATCTCGCCCCATTGAGTTCGGGCATCAACGCTCGGTTGCCTGGTATCTGATCCAGCTGAAATCGGCGTAATCGTCACTGCAAACCGCTTCGGTGCCTAGTTCGGCCGATTGGGCGACCGCGTCGGCCCATATTGTCGATGATGTGTGCGGCAGTTCACGGTTATAGATTGTGTTTCTGTAGTTATTTCTGAAACTTGCTGATAATTGCGCGTCTGTCCGCAACTGGAATACTTGGGTGAACAAGACTCGCTTGGTCGCCGTTGACGAACTCGAAGTCGGCATGTACATCGCCGAGCTGGATCGGCCGTGGCTCGAAACGCCGTTCCTGTTCCAGGGCTTTTTCGTTCGCGAGCAGGACGAAATCGACGCGCTCAGAGCGCATTGCAAGCACGTTTACGTGTCTGAGGGCGACGTGCCCGATGAGCTTACGACCCAGCTGCAAATTCCGAATGCGCGACTAGTGCCCGTAAACGGCAACGGCAGCGCGCACGAACCAAAAAAACGGAGATTCAGCTGGCGCTCGTTGTTCAGGCGAGATGACAAATTCAAAGACGAGCGGGCGGTCAATAGGTTCAAGCAGACCGGAGTGTTTTACAAAGAACAGGCGACGCTCAAAGAAGAGATGCTCACGGCGACAGGCGTTCACAGGAACGCAATCGTCACGGTCAAGGACGTCATGAATGACATACGCCACGCAGGCAGCCTCGATCTCGGTCGTGTCGAGGAGGTTATCACGCCTATGGTCGACAGCGTGCTGCGCAATCCGGCTGCGCTGGCGTGCCTGCTGCGCATGCAGAAAGTGAACGATTACCTGTACCATCACTCACTCGCATCGTCGATCTGGGCAACCATCCTGGGTCGGCAGATCGGCCTGCATCGTGAAGACCTCGATATTGTTGCAATGGGCGCAATCCTGCTCGATGTTGGCAAAACTCAGCTGCCGGCGGAGATACTGGAAAAACCCGACAAACTCGACAAGAAGGAACGCGAACTCATGCGGCGGCATGTGCAGTTCGGCCTCGACATGCTCGAGAAGACCAGCGGCGTGGACGCACGCGTTCTCGACATGGTGGCTCACCATCATGAGCGCCACAACGGCACCGGATATCCGCAGGGGTTAAAGGGCACAGCGATTCCGGTGTTTGGGCGTATCGCGGGCATCGTCGATGCCTATGACGCGATGATTACGCCGCGGCCGTATGCGCAGCTCATATCCTCTTACAAGGCGCTGCGCAAGTTGCGTGTACTCGCAGATGTCGAGTTTCAGGCCGAGATGGTCGAACAGTTTACAAAAGCGATCGGTGTGTTTCCGACGGGCACGCTGGTCGAGCTCAGCTCCGGTGAAATCGGGATCGTCACAAAACAAAACCGTATTCGCCGTCTACGGCCCGAAGTCATGATTATCATGGGCGCAGATAAACAGATCCTCGACCAGTTTCGGGTCATCGACCTCAACGAAGAAACCGTATCGTCTGATACGCAGCTCTCGCTCTGGATCGAAAGCGGTTTGCCTGCGGGCAGCCATGGCATCGACCCAACCGAGTTTTACATTGAGTAATTCTGACGATGAGTAGCGCTACAGCCAAAATGCCATTACCGGAGCACGACGGCCTCAGTCGCGCGAGCCACTATATCGGCCGCGAGATCAGCAAGTCACAGGACCTGGCGATCGTGCTGATTTACATCCACGGGATCGAGCGCCTGTGTGCAACGCTCGGGCACGCCCGGGCCGGGGAGTTGCTGGATGATTTTCAGACCCGACTGGCCTCCCTCGGTCGCGGCAAGACCGCTGTCGAGAGACTAAGCGACCGGAAATTCGCAGTAGTCCTCAATGGGCTGCGAAACGCCGGTCACGTACGTCTTGCTGCGCAAAAAATCGAGCGGGTCATGCAGGAAACATTTGACGACGCTGACGACCAATCGCTATCGAAATTGACCATGGGCATCGTCAACAGTCCCGAACACGGTGACGATGCGAATGAGCTGCTCCGTTGCGCCGAAATCGCAGTACTCGATGGACGGCGGCATAACGAGACAATCTGCTTTTACGCGCCCGAATCGGCCGATGAACTGATCCTGGACTGGAACCTCGAACGCCGTCTGGATGACGCCATGAGAACGGGAGACCTCGAGGTCCACTATCAGCCAAAAATCGATCTGCGCAACGATAAGATCGTCGGCGCCGAGGCGTTGATGCGCTGGTACGAGCCGGAAATCGGCCAGGTCTCGCCCGACGTGTTCATCGAGGTTGCGGAAAGCACCGGGCAGATTATCGAGTTGACCCACTTCGCAGTTCAACGCGTGTGTCGCCAGGCGAGTGAGTGGCTGGCGGGGATCGGTGATCTGAATATTGCGATTAACATCACGCCGAGCATTATTATGGACACGGAGATCATTGACGTTTTGAGAAGTGCGACGAGCATTTGGGGCATCGAGCCCGGCGCTCTAACACTTGAAGTGACTGAAAATGCTCTTATGGCCGATCGCAAAATGAGTCACCAGGTGCTCACCGGGATCCGGAAATTCGGGTCGCGCGTCTCGATCGACGACTTCGGCACTGGATATTCCTCGTTCTCCTATCTGAAGGAAATACCGGCGGACGAGTTGAAGATCGACAGGACATTCGTCATGGGGATGCTATCCGATCAGGGCGACTACAAGATTGTCAAACACACGATTGAAATCGCCAAGAGCTTCGGTCTTAGCGTCGTTGCAGAAGGCGTCGAAACGGCCGAGATGCTCGACGAGCTGAAAAAGCTCGGCTGCGATTACGCCCAAGGCTATTTTGTTTGTAAGCCTGTCCCGGCCGATGAGTTTGAGCACTTTCTGAAATAAATTGCGCGCAATCGCTGTTCCTGACTCAATAACTCAGGCCCGGAATGATTAGTCATTTGGGGTTGCTGGTTCATTGCCGGGTTGAATTCGAAAGGCCGCCCCACAGCCGTCAGACATCTCACATGCGTCATCAAAAACCTGCTGGAGATCGTCAACCGTCAGATTCGTGCGCTGAAGTCCTGCACGCCCGGCCCCGGCCGTGAAAGACCAATCATCGGAAAATTGAACAACAAAGAGCATTCCCGGCTCGAATGAAAACTGCTCTGCCCCGATCTCGACTGTTTGTCCTTTGAAACGCAGTTGGTAATTCACATATCTGCGGGGGTTACTTTCGTCGAAAAGACCACCTGGTCCAGGCTGTACCCAATACAAATTGTGTTGAACCAAATCCGGGCGCCGGCCGGTGCCGAGACCACCACCAGTCCATTTCCAGCCGCCGCCTGCCGGCGACTCAACGTACAGCGCAAACGCGTCCTGGGTCACTCCCCATTCGCATTCTCCCTGATCACAGGGATAGCCCCGGCAATAGGCCAGAACGCTTGCGGGGCCCGGAGACACGCTCCCGCATTCGTTTATCGCTATGGGCATTTCGATGCGTCGGGACGTATCTGAGCCGCTGCCGACGAATGTAGTCGTCAGTACTGCGGCAATCAGCACGACAGTCAACAGCGCACCGGTGGTTGCGCCGACGCTGGATTGACGTTGAGGTACGGGCGCAGTGCCGCCGGCATTAAATCGCACGTGAAGCAACGTGCCGTAGATGAGACCCAAAACGCCGGCCGGAATGAAGCCGAAAAACAGTGCCGCGATGACCGGCGGTCCAATCAGCCGCTCGGCATTGTGCGGCGCGAATTCGGCTAGAGCATTCCAAAATGGCTGACCGGCCGGTGCCTGAACCAACTCCCGCGTTGTCTCGACGGCAAAATTCGTAATTCCGAGCGCCAGGGCACCCAGGAACAACGTAATCAGTGCTACGCCAATCCCGGTGACGGCACTCCGAGTGACGTACCGACCCAGCTGTACTCGAATGGCCCAGTGGCCAAGCGCGGTGCCGGACGCATAGGTAGCCAGGGCGCCGGCCAGGGCACCGGGAAGATACATAACATGAAATCCGAACATGGCGAACAGCAACGCATATGCAATTGCCGTCCCGATAGCGGCGAAGGTCGTACACAGATTCCAGGCAATGCGGTGCATTGCGACAGGGTAACGCGAATGACGTCGACCCATGAAATCTGTTCACCGAAGATTCACGTGCTACGGTCAATGGCTATCCCGATCGACTGTAACAACGTTGCCGAATGCCACATCAATGTGCGTATACTTTGCCGCAGTTTGTTGCCCGTGGATCGATAACGACGTGTGCGAGTTGTTTGCTATGTCGAGCCGATACCCGACGTCCGTCGGTTTCTCGCTGGAAACGCTCGCGCGGCGCGGCGGGCACGACGGGCCGCACAAGGATGGCTGGGGCGTCGCGTACTTCGAGGGTTACGACGCGTTTCTGCTGCGCGAGTCGCGCCCTGCTGCAGAAAGCGGTCTCGTGAAATTTATGGAGAAGAACGGGCCGCCGAGCAATCTCGTGCTCTCCCACATCCGCCTGGCGACCCAGGGGGAACCGGCACTGCGTAATACGCAACCGTTCCAGC
>CAMYMP010000367.1 GCA_947259435.1 uncultured Woeseiaceae bacterium | reverse complement strand
TTCACGGCGTCACTTGAACCGACTTTTGCGCCGCTGACTTCGCTCGGCGCGAGCTTGCGCAGACCGCTTGGCCCAGGATTGTTCAACGTCGAAATGTCCTACTATCTGTCACGCGATGACAGGTCCGGAGTCGACCCGCTCGTGCCGAACGATCAGCTGCGTTTCCTTGCCGGATTCGAGTGGGAGGCGAAACCTAACTTCACGGTGGGCGTGCAGTACTACGTCGAGTCGACGCTTGATTACAGCGAGCCGATCGCGCCGTTTCCCGGGTTCGAGCCGGATCGAAACCGTCACCTTCTGACGAATCGGCTGACTTACCGAGCGGGCCGCGATAAACACACCTGGTCTTTATTTACGTTCTTCTCACCGAGTGACCACGACTTCTATCTGCGTCCGCTTTACACCTATCGCCGCGATGACCATTGGTCGCTGACGGCAGGCGGCAATCTTTTCGGCGGCAGGGACCGCTACACATTCTTCGGTCAGCTTGATGATTCGAGCAACGCTTACCTGCGGCTCCGATACAACTATTGAAGCCTCCCGGTACCGTTATTCCACAAGCTGTGCGGCCGCTGGCGCCATTTGCGCGTTAATGTGGCCGGCTTCTTCGACGATCATGAGCCGCCACTTCAAATCGGCACCCAGTTTCCCGGCATTGACCTTCGCCACGTAGAACATCGTAAGGCCTCTGGCAAAGCGGTTTTTGCCCTGCCGATTTGCCTCTCGGGTCTTGCGAAGATTCGGGTCTGTGTAATCTACGTCTTCGCGGCCAATTAACAGGACCATGTCTTTTTCGAATGCGGCAATGAGTTGATCCTTGTCGATCGAGGCGCGATTCAGGCCATAGGGATACTCGGTATCGAAATCCGGCATCGTGTACCAGCCCGCGTTCGCCGCTATGTAGCGCCGCACGCGCACTTCGGGCATGTAGTAAAGGAACCGATGCACGAACTGCGATCCCGCCGAATGACCGAACAGGGTGTACTGAGTTTGCTTGCCACCAATTCTCGCGACGACTTCATCAAACAGCGGCTCGATAGCCGCAAACGTCCACTCTGCTTCTGGTCGTTTTTTGCCGGTCTTCTCGTCGAACACGTGCCCGAGGTTGTAATGCTTCGACGACGGGAAGTCTTCAACCGGGAAGTGCGGCACGACGACAATGAATCCGTGTGCTGTGCCGAGCTCACGCCAGTCAGAGAAGTAACGCTTCGCCTCCCGACTCCAGCCGTGCATGACAATTACGATTGGCATCGTATCAACCGCGCCGTCAGGAACGAATGTTCGAACGGCAATGGCGGGACCTGCCCAGCTGTCGAACTGCCATTCCGAGTCGCCGGACGCAATGGCTGCGTCGACTCCGCCTGCCATCGACAGCACAGCCAGGATGATGTGTTTCCGGAACATTGTTTCGATTCTACACGGCAATCTCTGCCGCCTACCCGCCCGCGGGGCGTTATACTGCGCGTGCATCGCCGCAAACCAGGCTGACAAAAAATGCTTGTGCAAATAAAAAAATACACGTGGCTCTGGTTGCTCCTTCTCTGCGGGTTCGTCGGCTGGTACGGCACTCAGCTCGACCCGGCTGTTATCGAGGCCCAGGGGCACTTCAACTTCATGTCGCTGGTACCGGCGCTAGCAACGCTCGTCATTTGCTTTGCGACGCGCAATGTCATTCTCGCGTTGTTCATGGGTATCTTGCTTGGTGGCCTGGTCACGACGCAGTACAACATCATTCGGGAATTTCTGATTCCCAGCATCGGCTCCGAACGGTATGCGCAAATACTGCTCGTTTACCTCTGGGCGCTCGGCGGCCTGCTCGGCATGTGGAATCGTAACGGGGGCGCCTGGCATTTCGCTCAGTACGTGTCCACAAACTTCGTCAAGTCGCGGCGCTCGGCGTTGTTCTTTGCATGGCTCATGGGCGTCATCTTTCACCAGGGTGGAACAATCAGCACGATACTGACCGGGACCACGGTCAGGCCGGTTGCCGACCGGGAGAATGTCGCGCATGAAGAACTCGCATACGTCGTCGATTCGACCGCATCCCCGGTCGCAACGATTATCCCGTTCAATGTCTGGCCCGTGTATGTCGCCGGCCTTATCACAATTCCATCAATGATCCAGTTCATTCCAAATGAGGACGCGGCGATCAGCTTGTTTCTCAGAGCTATTCCGTTCAACTTTTACGGGTGGTTCGCCGTCCTTTTTACCCTGCTCTTCGCGCTGGGCAAACTGCCGGTCGTCGGCAAGACAATGCGCGCCGCTCAGATTCGCGCTCAGGAAACCGGCGAACTCGATTCACCGCATGCGGAACCGATCGTTTCCAAGGAACTCGCAACGCTGAATGTCGCCGAGGGTTACTCACCCTCGTTACTCGACTTCTTCGTCCCGATCGGTGTGCTTATGAGCCTTGCAATAATTCCGTGGGTCGTTACCGGTTCGCCGATGATTTTCGAGGCTTTCGGGCTCGCGCTCGTGAGCAGCATCTCACTGTCGCTCATCCGTGGCATGAGCGTAGCGGACGCTTTCGACGGACTCATCGATGGCATCAAGGGCGTCACGATCGGCGCGATTATTCTGGGCCTTGCGGTCACCCTCGCGGAAGTATCCGGCACGCTTGGCGCCTCTTCCTACGTCATCAGCGTCACTGCTGACGTTCTCACGGCGATGCCCTTCGTGCTGCCGGGCATCCTGATGATTATTTGTATGATCGTGTCATTCTCGGTGGGCTCGTCATGGGGCACTTATGCCGTGGTATTCCCGATCGCTCTGCCACTCGCGTACGCGATTTCTCCGGATCCCCTGTTCGTTACGCTCGCGTTTGGCGCCATCATGGGTGGCGCCGTGTTCGGCGATCAGTGTTCGCCGATCTCCGACACGACGATCCTGTCGTCGCTGGCCTGCGGGTCGGATCTGATGGACCACGTCGTCACGCAGCTGCCAATCGCCATGTCGGCCGCCGGAATCTCGATACTTATCTATACCGTGACTGCATTGGTATTGACCTTGTAATATAATCGCCCGCCTTCCCCGGGCCCCGCGTCCGGGAACACAAGAAACACCATCGTCGGAGCAGTAAGTTGAGTCGGGACCAGAAATT
>CAMYMP010000366.1:3135-7714 GCA_947259435.1 uncultured Woeseiaceae bacterium | reverse complement strand
TTTGTCGGACTGGCTCGCGTAACCGTGCACGGCATTTGACATGACGACCGTATCGAGCACCGGTTTTATCGGCTCCGAGACCAGTGCCTGCAGCGGGTGACTTTCGATTGGCAGGCGCATGCCTGCCATATCGGCCAGCACAGTGGCGTTGCCAGCGACGACGACACCGATTTTCCTGGCATTGATGGTGCCGCGCGTCGTCTCGACGCCGGTTACCTTGCCGTTTTCGCGATTGACGCCCGTAACCTCGCACTGTTCGAGAATATCGACGCCGAGTGCATCGGCCGCTCGCGCGAATCCCCATGCCACGGCATCGTGTCGGGCGATCCCGGCGCGGCGCTGCAGCGAAGCGCCGAGTATCGGGTAGCGCGCCGTCGGCGACGTATTGATAATCGGAATCGCTTTCTTGATCTGTTCCGCATTCACAACCTCGGCATCGATGCCGTTCAGCCGATTCGCAGCGACGCGGCGCTCGATATCGCGCATGTCCTGCAGAGTGTGGCCGAGGTTGTAGACGCCGCGCTGACTGAACATGACGTTGTAGTTCAGATCCTGGCTGAGGCCTTCCCAAAGTTTCAGAGACTTTTCATAGAGCAGCGATGCCTCGGTCCAGAGATAATTGGAACGCACGATCGTCGTGTTGCGACCGGTGTTACCACCACCGATCCAGCCTTTCTCGAGCACGGCGACATTCCTGACCCCATGCTCTTTCGCCAGGTAGTAGGCGGTCGCCAATCCATGCCCTCCGCCGCCGACGATGACGACATCGTATACACGTTGCGGCTCCGGGCTACGCCATGCCTCGGGCCAGCCGCGGTTGTTGCCGAGCGCGTTCCTGAGCAAGCTGAATGCCGAATATTTCTTCATTGCCCTGAATTTCATTACGATAAATCGGGTTCGCCCGGATACTGCGGCAGGCCGTCTGCGATCAAGTAGTAATCCGATGCATCCGCAACGTAAATGTGTTCGAGGGCCTCGAGACCTGTCGGCACATCGAGCGTTCCGGCCATGACGCTGATGTGTTTGCCATGCTTCGGCCGCCACAGCAGGCTGGAACCGCAGGCGTTGCAGAAGCCGCGATCTGCAGTTGCCGACGATTCGTACCAGCGAAGGGTCGAGTCCGCGATCAGATGCAGCGCATCGGGTCTGCACGATGCCGCGGCAACGAAATGCCCGCTGGTCTTGCGACATTGCGAGCAATGGCAGTAATCAACCGGGCTGAGTTCGCCGTTGATTTCATAGGCTACGCCGCCACACAGGCAGCTGCCGGCGTAGTCAGCCGTTTGCAGCGTTGACATCTCTCAGCCTCTCGTTTTTTGGGTCGAACGGGCTGTCGGCAATGACCGTCGCCGGATACAGCTTGCCGAGGATCTCGATGTCGAGCCGCGTGCCCGGCTCGCTCAGGCGCGGTGGAACCATGCCTAGCGCCAGTGACTTCTGCACGCGAAATCCGTAACCGCCACCCGTTGCGCGGCCGATAATCGTTCCGTTTTGGTACAGCGCGTTATTGCCCAGCGCGTCCGCATCATTGACGTCGGCAACCTCGAGCGTTACCAAGAGATTCTGCAGGCCCGACTGTTTTGAAGCCAGCAGTGCGTCTCGACCGAGGAAATCGCCTTTCTCCGGTTTGACGAAACGATCCATTGCCGATTCATAGGCAGAGTACTCGATCGACATCTCCGTGCCGACCATGCGATAGGACTTTTCGAGGCGCATCGAGTCCATCGCACGAATGCCGAAAGGCTTCAGCCCGTAGTCAGCGCCGGCCTCGAACAACGCATCGAAAATGTGATTTTGATACTCGATAGGATGATGCAGTTCCCAACCCAGCTCACCAACGAAGTTGACGCGCATCGCATTGACCGGCGCCATACCGACGAGAATGTCCTGCGCCGTCAGCCAGCGAAACGATTCATTAGACAGATCGGCGTCACTGATTCGCTGCAGAATCTGTCGCGATCGTGGTCCGCCGAGAACGAGCACGCCGTAAGTGCCGGTCAGCTGTGTGAAATGCACCGAACCGTCCTTCGGCATGTGTTTCTTCAGGTAATCGTGGTCGAGACGCTGCAGCGCACCGGCCGATACCAGGTAAAACGAATCTAAAACGAATCATCGGACTCGCGCCGAATCGTGAACTCGGAATGGATACCGCCGTTTCGATTCAGCGCGTGACACAATCCGATGCCGCCAACCTTTTGCGGCAGTGTGTTTGCCACCATGTAGTCGAGAAACGCCTCGGCACCGGGGCCTGCGATCCTGCACTTCGCGAAAGCGGTCATGTCGAGCAAGCCGGCATTCTCCGTCGTGTTCTCGATCTCCTTTTCGATGGCGGCGAACCACTTCGAGCGACGAAACGACCAATCGTCTTGCTGCGGCATATCATCCACCGCGAAAAAGTTGGGGCGCTCCCAGCCGAACTTCTGGCCGAACACGGCGCCCTTGTCACGCATGCGCTCGTAGCAAGGCGCTGTTCGCAGCGGTCGTCCGGCCGGTCGTTCTTCGTCCGGATAATGGATGACGAAGACGTTCGAGTAGGCCTCTTCGTTTTTTTCGATCAGATAGTTCTTCGTTGCATAGTCACCGAAGCGACGCGGCTCGACGCCCAGCATGTCGACCGTCGGTTCACCGTCGACGATCCATTCGGCCAGCTGCCACCCGGCGCCACCGGCTGCAGTGATACCGAAGCTGTGCCCTTCGCTGAGCCAGAAATTATCCCGATCCCAGGCCGGTCCGATGATCGGGTTGCCGTCCGGCGTGTACGCGATGGCACCGTTGTAGACCTGCTTGATGCCAACCTCGCCGAACGCCGGCACACGATTCATCGCCGCCTCGATATGCGGCGCCAAACGGTCGATGTCTTCCTGAAACAGCTCGTACTCCGCACGCGGATCCGGCCCGTCAACATAACAGCACGGCGCCCCCTTTTCGTAAGGACCAAGAATAAAACCGTTATTCTCTTCGCGCAGATACCAGGACCCGTCCGATTCCCGCAATACGCCCATTTCCGGCAGGCCGTCCTTCTTGCGTTGCTGCAGTTTCGGATGCTGCTCGGTAACGATGTACTGGTGCTCGACCGGTATCACCGGAATATCGAGGCCGACCATTTGACCGGTTTGTCGGGCGTAGTTGCCGCTCGCTGAAATAATATGCTCGCAGCTGATGTCGCCTTTTTCGGTTTGTACCAGCCATGCGCCGGATGATTTCTGTTCGATATTGATGACCGGTGTCTTGCGATAAACCGTAGCGCCGCGCGCCCTGGCGCCTTTTGCCAGCGCCTGCGTCAGGTCGGCGGGCTGAATGTAGCCGTCATCCGGGTGCACGATGCCGCCGACGAGGCCGTCGATGTTGCACAACGGCCAGAGCTCCAGGATGTCATCGGGCGTCAGGAAGCGAACGTCGACACCGATCGTCTTGGCCGTCGCCGCATACTGATGATACTCGTCCATGCGGTCCTGGTTCATCGCCAGGCGGATGTTGCCGACCCGCGCGAAACCGACCGGCTGGCCGGTCTCTTCCTCGAGTTGCGAATAGAGATTTACCGAGTACTTGTGAATCTGACCGACGCTGTAGCTCATGTTGAATAGCGGTAACAGACCGGCAGCATGCCACGTCGAACCCGACGTCAACTCGGCTTTCTCAAGCAGTACAACGTCGTCGCCCCAGCCTTTTTTCGCCAGGTGATAAAGCGCACTGACACCGACGTTCCCTTTATTCATATCGATTGCGCGAGTTTGGCTGCCGTGCAAAAAGATCTCTGACCAGGGGCTCAAAGTGCTCCAGTGGCTGAGTTTCGTAGTCCGGATCGAACGATACCTGGTCCCAACGTGCACAGAAGTCAACGCAGGCATCGTAAAACTCATGATCTTTGAATCGATCGCGCGCATTGGGGTCCTGCCCGTCGTACTCAAACCAGTAGTAACCCTGGAACAAACCGTGATGCAGGACGATCCAGTGGTTCTGTTCGCTGACGTACGGCGCCAATAGCGCCGCAGCAACTGCGGAATGATTCATCGGCGCCAGGACATCGCCGATGTCGTGCAGCAGCGCACATGCGATGGTCTCGTCGTCGGCGCCATCATTCTCTGCACGGGTCGCGGTCTGCAGGCAGTGTTCGAGACGGCTGATCTGGTAAGGCGACTCACCCTCCATTTGTCGCAACCAACCGAGCACACGATCCGCCTGTTGGGCCACGTTTCGTGCGCCGTCTGCAAACACCAGGTCGTAATCGGCCTGCGTACCGTCCTGCATGGCCGTGAAGCGAACTTTATCGATCATCGTTCCGGCCCCCTTTACGCTTTAGCACAACGAGATGGTTTTTGACATTGTCGAATTCGAAGTAGGCATCCTGCAGGTGGCGGCGACGGCCGGGCTCAAAAGCCTGTCGACCGTGCAGGACTCGATGCGCCGCAACGACGAGAATCTCACCCCCGTTCAGGCGAAACGACACCTGCGAAGCCGCGTTCGTAATGCGTCGGCATAATTCACGGTACGCATGATAAAAATCAGCTGCGCGAGGATTATTCGGGTTGATCGCCTGCATCAGTTGGTTCGAGAAGCGCAGGCCGGCAATCCTGTCGTC
>CAMYMP010000366.1:0-3107 GCA_947259435.1 uncultured Woeseiaceae bacterium | reverse complement strand
TGCTCGGCGCGCAAGCCTTTGAGTACTTCCCAGCCGTCGACGATTATCGAGTCGCCGCCGGGCGTCTCATTCACGAGCATGTGCAGTGCCTGCACGCTGGGCGGCCAGGTGTAGCTGGCAAAATCATTGTGCGGTGGCAGTGGGAACGGCGTATGTGCCACGTTGTAACCGGATGGATCGACCGCGACATCGTGGATACGGTCGAACAATACTTCCCTGACCGGACCGAGCCGTGGCGCAAGGTTCTCCAGCGTACCCCGCTCCGTCGGCGCCCCTTCAAGAATCATCGCGCCGTCCGCGACGAATCGCACGATGGCGTTTGCCGCGGTACGGTTGTCATCGAGAAACGGACGATAAGCACAGCGATACGGCGTAAAGTCTCGCGGCCACGACGACCAGGTAATTTCATCGGTGCTGCCGTACGCGCGCAGCAGCTTGCCTTGGTAAGTACTGCGGTGCCCATCCGGCCAGACGATGCGCAGTTGATCGTCGCTCAGCTCAGCCGACGCCGGCTCGAGACCCGCCGGCACGCTGGAAACCATGAATTTCTTCTCATCGGTCTGTGCGATTCGGCAATCACCGCAGCCGCAGTTATCGCGTAACCACAGGTGCGGCAAGGTCGTCGAACTCCCGGGACTCCAGACGATTCGAATGGCGTCCGAATCGCAGCGCAGCTTTTCGCTTGTTGCGGCCATGGCTGTCACGAGACCCGCTTCCGGCGGCGGCGGCGCGTTGTCCCGGCACTTGCCCGGACCGTCTTTTGCGCCGGCCTCCTGACCGTCGCAAAGAGTCTCGTAAACGGATCGCTCTTGTTCGGAATCGCCATCGCTGCGACGAAATAGTCCTGGAATTTCGGCTCTATCGCCGTTTCGATTTTTTCAATGCCCCGCACGACGGACTCGATTTCGACGCGCGCCGCACTGTTCAATAAAGCGATGCGCGCGCCGGTCCCGGCCGCATTGCCCGCCGATTCGACCTTGTTCAGATCGCAGTCAGGCACCAGGCCGAGAACCATCGCATATTTCGGGTCGATATGGCTGCCGAACGCACCGGCGAGTCGTATTCGATCGACACTATTCAGCCCTGCCCGGTCCATCAGCAGCTTGACGCCGGCATACAGCGCCGCTTTGGCGAGCTGAATCTGGCGTACGTCGTTCTGCGTCACCGAGATGGTCGGGCTGCCGTCGTATAAAACGAACGTCCAGGTGCGCTCGTCCGGTATCAGACGCGAGGTCCGTTTCGCCAAAGCGCCGTCAATGACGCCATCTTCGTCGATCAAACCGGCAAGATACATTTCCGCGACCGCTTCAATAATGCCGGAACCGCAGATGCCGCTGACACCAAACCCGTCAATCGCATCGGCGAATCCCGGATCGTCGGACCAAAGATCAGAACCAATGACGCTGAAGCGCGCCTCGAGCGTTTCGGCATCGATGCGCACGCGCTCTATCGCGCCTGGCGCGGCCCGTTGGCCGCAGGAAATCTGTGCGCCCTCAAAAGCCGGGCCGGTCGGGCTGGAACAAGCCAACAGACGATCCCGGTTGCCGAGCACAATCTCGGCATTCGTGCCGACATCGACGACCAGCGAAATATCGTCCAGCAAATGCGGCTCTTCGGACAGAATCATCGCCGCCGCATCAGCACCGACGTGCCCGGCGATGCACGGCAATACATAAACGACGGCGCCATCATTGATCGCAAGGCCGAGCTCGCGGGCCTTGAGGTCGAGCGCTGCGTCTGTCGCCAGAGCAAACGGCGCGCCGCCGAGCTCGACCGGGCTCAGTCCGAGAAACAGATGATGCATGATCGGATTGCCGGCGATCGTCGCTTCGAGGATGCCATCCGCTTCTATCCCGGCATCGGTCACTATATCGGCTATGAGACTGTTAAGACCCGAGCGTACGGCGTCGGTAAGCTCGCGAGTGCCGTCTGCATTCATCATCACGTAGGAGACCCGGCTCATCAGGTCTTCGCCGTAACGGATTTGCGGGTTCATGATGCCGTCAGTTGCCACGACATCGCCGGTTGTCAGGTTACACAGTTGCGCGGCAATCGTCGTGGAACCGATGTCGATAGCCAAGCCGTAAGCGTCACGCCGGAAACCCGGCCAGACGGCGATGATCCGCGACTGCTTGTGAACCGCAACAGTAACGTTCCATTTGCCGTCTCGTAGCGTCTGCTGCAGATCGGTGAGCACGACGGGATCGACATCGAGCTCCGTAAGCTGCCATTCCCACGCCAACGCCTGGAACAAGCGCTGCAGGTCGCCGGTCGGTTCGTCAAGACTGGCCTCCTGCACCTCGACGTAATACAGGTGGATTGTCGTATCCAGCAAAATATCACGGTACTCCGCGCTTTTACGGACGACCTGCCGGTGCATCTGGCTCTCGGCCGGCACGTCGACAATCAGATCGCCGCGTATTTCGGCCTGACAGCTCAGACGTCGGCCGTCAGTCAGCGGCTTGCGGCGCTCACCGTATCGCCGCTCGACCTCGCCTGCCGGCGACAGGTGCTGCGCCCGTGACAGGATCGCGTGCTTGGGAAAGTCGCCTTCGGCACAGCGTACCTGGCAGCGCCCGCACAGACCGCGTCCGCCACATACGGAATCGACGTCGACGCCGAGGCTCCGCGCGGCCTCGAGTACTTTCGTACCGAGCGGGAAGCGGCCGCGGCGCCCCGATGGCGTAAATACGATTTTGGCGTCTTCGCTTGGCAATGGATTAGGGCCTGTTAACGCTATGGACGTGGTTCCTGCCGGCGTCGATTTTTTCGTCCGACAAGGCGGAGTTCGCGAACGGTAGCCCGGCTACCGTCGCGAGCGACAACACCGCCGGCGGGAGAATCGGCCCGGCCCTTCGGGTTGCGACTGAAACAGCGCCACTCGGTGTTGCTCGTCGTTTATTTGGAATAACCAAATTGCTCTCCTCGCGCCTTGATTATCGCTGTTTCAGCGGCAACAAGTACCACGTCCATAGCGTTAACAGGCCCTAGGCCGATCGACGGCGCCTCTTGCGTCCGGCACGGCCGCGACGGCCCTCACCATCTGCCGTCGGCTCTCTGTATTTGCGAATCCAGTTCGCACAGTCAGGATCGTGTCCCATCATGAC
>CAMYMP010000365.1 GCA_947259435.1 uncultured Woeseiaceae bacterium | reverse complement strand
TTGAGCTCTTCAAACATATTTCGGGTTCCCGTCCTTGTCCCACAATCCCCAATAAGCGCCGACGTCACCTTCAGCATCTACTTTCCAGGTTTCGTCAAACGACGAGAACCAGAAAACCTCGACCTCGTCCTCTTCGGCCCACAGGTGGGTGTCGACGAAGTACTTGATCGCGTTTTCGAAGGAGGGCACTGCGCCACCCTCGGCGGTGCCGATGTTCGGCCAGCCGGTCTCGCTGACAATCACCTTCTTGCCGTTCGCCACGTTCACGGCCAGGCGATACATCTCTTTCATGTAGAGCAGGGCGTACTCGGCCTGACAGCCCTCCCAAAAGGGATAGCAGTTGGCGAGGATGACGTCACAGGCTTCTGTCACACGCGGGTGCACGGCAAATTCGAAGTACGCGTCGACGTAACCGACGGGCACACCAGATACAGCGTCCTTCGCGCGATTGATGTAGTCAATCAGTTCGTCTTCGCTCAGGTCGCCACGCAACAACACCTCGTTACCGACGCCGAGGATGTCCACGTGACCGGAATTGGCGAGTTCGACCGCGTTGGCGAGTTCGATCTCGTTCTGTTTCTTGTTGTCGTCGAGCCAGACGCCGACCATCGTCCCGAGTCCTGCTTCCTTCGCGATAGCCGGAATCAACTCATTTCCCTCGCTGCATGAAAAGGTCCGGATCCAGTGCGTGTGATCCTGGATAAACGCGAGCCGTTCACGGATCTGTGCCTCGTCGATCTGTGTTCCCGGCCCCTGGCCCTCAACGTAGGGACTGAACGAGATGCCGTGGATCTTCTCGTCGAGAATCTCTTTGACCAGTCGTCGAAGTTCCTCTTCGGACAGGGCAGCAGCATTGATCCCGGCCAGGTTTGTTTGCCTGCGATGTAGTACTCCCATGGGGCGTTCCTCGGTTGGTTATTCGGTAAACAAGGCGTCTGGACTGATCGTCACGGCTAACTGCCGGATGCGGCCGCTGCGCTGAAACAGCTCCGAGCTATCTTTGGCCGGCAGCGCAAGTTGATCCAGGGTCTGCTGCTCGCCGCCTTCGCGGGTAATTGTCAAGGTCGACTTCGCGTCGTCCTGCAGCTGGTAGACCACCGGCACCTGACACCAGGTGAAGGCCAGCCCATTCGCCGGCACGTTCAATTCCTGCCAGTCGCCATCGACGTCGAGAAAACGGAATGGCCTCGGGTCCGATACGAACTCACGAGCGCGCAGAAGATCGGGCTGGAATCGCACGGCGCCGTCACTGACACGCACGCCGAGTTCGCCGAAACGAGACAGCACTTCTTCCTTGACCTGTCCGGTCATGCCCGGCTGCTGCGCGCCCGCGTGCCCCGGCGTGTGGGAGTAGGCATCCGTCGGAAATGCGCCGAATTCGGCTGGGGATTTGTTAAAGCCGATGCCCGCGCGCACGCGGTAATACAAACTGCCAAGTTGCCGGCACGCTGCCTCATCGGCACCCTGGTCCAGCGCCGCAAAGTAGTTCTCCTGCACGGCGAGCAGCAACTTGGACACCATGTGCCAGTAAACGCAGCCCAGGCCCTCGAAGCCGAACATCGTGCCCGATCGACCGGTAAACGCCTGGTGATGGAAGACGGTCTCGTACAGCTTCTGCAGGGGTTTGCGTGATGCTTCGACGTCGTCGCCGTACGCCTCTCGCAGCAGGTTCAGCTCTGCATTCAGGTCGCCGACATTCGTGAACTCGGCACTAAAACGATAATACCCATCTGCGTCGCGCAGGACGATGCGTGCATCTCCCTCGCTCAGCATTCGTTGCAGCAGCGGAATCGACTCGACCTTTTCGGCAGGGATTCGATTCTTTTCCAGGAAACCGGGCAACTCCCGATCGGGATAAAGCATGAACGAGTCTTGATCCGGGCGATACACGCTGCTCGCGAACAGCGCTTCGACAACCGCTATTGCTTTGTCCGGAGTGACGGCTCCGGCGCTCAGGGCAGCGACCTGACCTTCGAGCATTGGGTACAGTGTGTCCGTCTCCAAGGCCTCGCCCTGCAGATCCAGCAGGTTATAAGCGTGATACAGGCCGTCGTCACGCTGGTTGGTGCCGATGCTGTGATCGATCGCTGCCAGGGCATCGTCGAGCATAGCCATGATGTCGCCTAGCGGCTGTGTTTTCTTTCCGGAGAACGACTCTTGCCGATAAACGGCCTGACGATATCGGCTCGCCGCCTGGCCAAGTTCCACGAGTGATTCGTATCGCTGGGTCGGAGTCACGGCTTGGCCGCCCAGCAGCGGACGAACCTTGCTCAAGGCAGCGGCCGTATCATTCAACCACTGGCTCACTTCATTGGAGAGCGTGATTGTCGTTGACTCGCTTGTCAGCAACTGCTGCAGGAATGTGACGTAGCGGCGCATGTAATACAAAGTGACCATCGACAATCCGTGGCCAACCAGCGCGTTGTTGGCGTCATTCCACTCCGGCCGCTGGGTGTTCATCCAGATGCCGCCGTCTATCACCAGATTGCCCAGCTTGCTCAGCAGCGGCACCAGCAGTTTCTCGAGCAGCGTAACCTGGTATACGTCACCACTGGCATCCATGACCAGCTTGCCATCCGCACCACTGGCCGCGACGCGACGCTCGATTCGCTCCGCCAGGGCCTCATCGTAGTCCACCGTTGCCTTGGGGTTCTCGAGCAGGGCCTCGAAAGGCCTGATTCGGTAAGGCACGTTGGCGTAGCAGAAGATCGGCTCATGCAGAAGCTCGCTCAGGTGCGCCGGATGGAAATGCCTGGACAGCTCCAGCAGCTTCTGCAAATAAATGATCTGATGATCGCCCCAGTAGCCGATATAGCTCCACGGATCGTCGGGCTCCTCCACTTCCCAGTCGATGCCTTCTTTGGTGATCCGGTAGGGGTTGTACCCATCCATCGTAGAGGCATTAACAAATTTGGCGATGATGTTCTCGACGAACTCGGGATAGCTGAAAGCCAGTGCCTCCCAGTTCTGGAAAATGTCGCGCCAGTTACCTTCGTAAGAAAGCAGGCGGTTGCCGTAGTCGTCATGCAGTTTGATTGCAAACTGGTTCCAGGGGCGACTCGGGTCACCGTGACGGCGGCCGAAACGGATCGGCAGGTACTCCTGACA
>CAMYMP010000364.1 GCA_947259435.1 uncultured Woeseiaceae bacterium | reverse complement strand
TTCCTTGAAGATTTTTACCGGCTTGCCGTCGATAATTATTTCATTCTCTGCGGCTTCGACAGTCGCTTCAAAGATCCCCTGCACCGAATCGTATTTCAGCAGGTGGGCCAGGGTGGCGGCATCCGTTAGGTCGTTGATCGCGACAATTTCAATGTCACTGGAACCGTGTGCTGCACGAAAGACATTTCTGCCAATTCGGCCGAACCCGTTGATAGCTACTTTGGTCGCCATACCTTAAGGTCTCCTTGTGGGGCATTCTTGTGATCGGATAAAAGGGTCTGATTTAGATAAAACAGCAACTTAGCTCAGGGCAAAGTAAAATGATAGACAAATCGGTGCTCGCTCGTCAACCCTTTTTAATGGGAGCCTGATGATTGAGTCGTTGCCCTTTTTATGCTGTTGTGATATCAAAAAATAGAAGATACTCGTTAGATGTTTCATAGCCAGCGTCCCTTCAAGTTATGGAGTCTACCTGAGCTTTGTTAAAAGGCAAATGGTTTTTGGAAGCCTTTCCTCTTGGGGAATGCCTTTGGGGGCGTGCTAACGTTCCAATTCTGCAGCAATTTTTCGATGCGATTCTCTGTAAAGCGCGCGACCTTTTCGACAGCAAAATCCGCGAACGCCTTGCGGTAGCCTTCGCGTTTGTTGAGGATCGTAGACCAGCTCAGGCCCGCCTGTGCGCCCTCCAGAATCAGAAACTCGAACTGCGTGCGGTCATCGAAGACGGGCACACCCCATTCCCTGTCATGGTATTCGATGTAGTCGAGGCTGACGCCTTCGGCCCATGCACAACGTGTCACTGCTTTTGCCATATGAGCCCCCCATCCGTTCGGCGCATCCAATCTAGCATCCAACGATGTGCGACAAAAAGACGCGAATGTTTGTTTAGCGCACAAAAAAGCCCGCGCAGTACGCGGGCTTTCTCTGCAACGGAATGCAGACGGTAGCTATTTTCTATATCGAACCACCGCAAGAACCTTCACCGCAGCTGCCTTCACCTTCTTTCTCGCCACAGCTGCCTTCGCCTTCTTTCTCACCACAGCTGCCTTCGCCTTCTTTCTCGCCACAGCTGCCTTCGCCTTCTTTGTCGCCACCGCAGCTACCTTCGCCGCAGCTGCCTTCGCCTTCCTTGCCTTCCTTGTCGCCACCGCATGAGCCTTCGCCGGCGCCCAGCATATAGCCAACGCTCATCGTTGACATGGCAAACGGGCTCTCGACAGTGTCAGCATTTGCGATGCTGCTGGACAAAGCAAAGGATCCAGCCAGGGCTGCACCCACAGCCAGCGCAATCGGTTTTACAACTTTCTTCTCAGACATTCTCTCTCTCCTACAAGGGTTGTTTGCCCGGATTGGGCAGCTTACGGGTGACGCCGAGTCTATGTGCTCCACGTCGCCGATTTAATAACTTGTTCTTGTATTTTTTCCAGCGGCTCGTCTCTCTCGCCGATGATCGCGATACTGCCGTTACCAACCGGCAAAATGACACCGTTCACATTCGCCCCGGTGAGTGCCTGTGCCTCCGAGAGCGTCTCTTGTGGCATCAGCAGTATCGTTACCGGCCCGCGCTCACCCTGAATGACCAGGTGAGGAACTTCGTGGCCGTTGATCACGCAGGTCCGTGCATAGGTGATCAGTCCGGTGCTGTGATCCAGTTTTGCCACATTCACAGGGACAATGGAAGCCAGACGCTCGTCCGAGACGGCGACGTCCGTTACGCGCAGCGCATAAGGTTCGTGATCGACGTGCGCCAGAATCTCGTCAGCGAGTGACTGATGCTCTATACCCGTGCCGAAAAAACGAATGCCGAGCAAAGCGGCTACGACGAGCGTGGCAGCGATGCCTAACCACGCCGGCGTCGTAAATCGCCGGCTTCGCAGCTGCACTACATTGTCCGTCTCGATCTCGGGCAATTCCGGTAAGCTCAGTGCCGGCACCTCGATCGCGAGCGCGCGGCTGATGGTTTGCTCGAGCGCCTGTATTTCCGCGCGGTAGGCCTGACAGCCGGCGCATTCGGACAGGTGCCCGGCATCATCGTCAAATGACGGGTTCGCGGTGAGCGCTGCCTGGTACTCTTCGCAATTCATTGTTGTGCCATCTTGTCTTTCAGCTTGGCTCGCGCGCGGTGCAGTCTTGTCAGCACGGCGCCTTGCTTCAGCCCCATCTGTTCTGCGATTTCGCTGGTGCTGTAGCCCATCAGTACCTGCAGCACGAGCGGTTCGCGGTAATCGCCATCGAGTTCGTAAATCGCCTGACGCATGTGACCGAGCTCCTCGTCAGGCTGCTCCGCCAGCAATGCGGCTTGCGAAGCCGTCAGGTTATCGATGTCGACCGTTTCAAGCCTTTTTCGCTCAAAATAACGGGCGTTTTCCCGTCTCACGATCGTCAGCAGCCACTGTTTGGCAGCCGCTTCGTCACGCAGCGCATCCAGCGACTTCCAGGCCCGCATGAGCGATTCCTGGACGACATCTTCGGCTATCGACCTGTCCCGGCTGAGCCAGGCCGCATAGCGGTACATGTCTTGGTGGTATACGGCCACGTACTGGTCAAACCTTTGACGCCTCAGAGCGGCGGCTTTGCTGCTTTGCATACCAGATGACCCGCTTCTTTTAACATTTATTACTGAATCGGCATAAAACTGTGATTCAGGCGTGGAAACCCTACCTAAATATTGGGAAAATCTGAAGTTATTGTGTTTATATCGTCTAGCTATGAGTGCTTTCAGACCGGGACGGTTCCCTCAAGTTCGCCTGCGGCGTAGCCGTAGAACCGCGGCACTACGGCGGCTCGTCGCCGAGTCCGAGCTCAGCCCGGACGACCTCATATACCCGGTATTCGTCCTCGACGGCACGAAGCGCGCGGAGCCGGTGCCATCGATGCCCGGTATCGAACGCCGGAGCATTGACGGCCTGCTGCAGGAGTTGGGCATGGCTGCCAAGCTTGGAATCCCGGCTGTCGCGCTGTTTCCCGTAATCGAGCCGGACAAGAAGAGCCTGGATGGGGCTGAATGCGCGAATCCGGACGGCCTCGTGCAGTCGGCGGTACGCGCCATCAAAACCGAATACCCGGATCTGGCGGTGATAAGCGACGTCGCGCTGGATCCTTACACAA
>CAMYMP010000363.1 GCA_947259435.1 uncultured Woeseiaceae bacterium | reverse complement strand
TACCGGGACGGCAGCCGGCCGCACCCGACGATGGCCGCACATGCGTCGAGCATGAGCGACCAGGACATCGAAGACGTCTCGGCCTATCTGGCGAGCCTTTCGCGCGATACGGTTGCGGCGGGCGGTTCGACGGCACCGAGCCTTGAAAAGGCGACAACGTGTGTCGCGTGCCATGGGGAAAACGGCATCAGTGTCTCGCCGGCCTGGCCGACGCTTGCGGGTCAGCACGAAGATTATCTCGTGCACGCCCTGAAACAGTACCGTAACGGCGACCGCAAGAACGTAGTGATGATGCCGCTGGCTGCGGCGCTGACCGACGGCGACATCGCATTGCTTGCCAGGTATTACGCCAGGCTCGAAGGCCTCGAAACTTCGAAGGCCAGGTAAATGCGCGCTGCGCGAACGCCGCTGTAATGCCGGGACACCGCGCGCAAACGACAGCGCTCAATGATGGCATCGTCGCCATCGATACCGAATACGCCCGCCCGCTTCAGGATGCGAGCCACCTTCTAAACCACCGCGGCCGGGCAGCATTCGTCGATACGGGTGTCAATAACAGCGTTCCGCTTCTTCTTGATGCCCTGACTCAGCACGATCTTGACGCCGGCGACGTCGACTACGTCTTTCTAACGCACGTTCATCTCGACCACGCCGGTGGTGCCGGCCTGTTGATGCAGCAGCTGCCCAATGCACTTTGTGTCCTGCACCCGTACGGAGCGCCACACATGATCGATCCGGCAAAGCTCGTGGCCGGAACCGAAGCCGTTTACGGCAAAGAACGCACTGCGGAGATCTATGGACGCATCGAAGCTATCGATGAGGGCCGGATCGTCATTGCCGACGATGAACAGTGGTTCGATTTTAACGGCCGCGCGGTGCAAACGATCTACACTGAGGGCCACGCGCGCCATCACTATGTGCTCAATGACCCGGAGTCGAAAGGCGTGTTCACGGGCGACAGTTTTGGCGTCTCGTACCGGGAACTTGATACAGCGCGGGGCGAAATCGTTTTTCCGACGACGACACCGGTTCAGTTCGACCCCGTGGAGGCGCATAAGGCGGTCGACAGAATAATGGCGTGTGAGCCAGAGCAGCTTTATCTCACGCACTACAGCCGCGTGCGCAACCTGGATCGGCTGGTTACCGAGATGCACGAAGGTATTGACGCCTACGTCGCGATGGCGCGCGAACATGAGCATGCTGAGAATCGACTCGAATCTCTGCAAACGAGCATGTTCGAGTATTTCGTAAGCCGGGATGGACAAGTTTCGCGCTTATCGTATCGACGAGCAGGGCGGCAAGGTTGTCGCCGGTTTTCAGGAACTCGTGCTCGACGATCTGACCGAGGGCGACGTGGTCATCAAGGTCAGCCACTCGACGATTAATTACAAGGACGCGCTGGCGGCAACCGGAGCCGGGAAAATTCTGCGCCGCTATCCACTGAATGGCGGCATCGACCTCGCGGGAACCGTCGTCAGCTCCGAAGACGTCGAGTTGCCGCCGGGCACCGCGGTGCTCGTCAACGGCTGCGGGCTCGGCGAGACGGTTGATGGCGGCTACTCCCAGTACGCACGCGTCAGTAGCGATAGTGTGGTGCCGGTTCCAGATGGCATAAGCCCGGCTCAGGCCATGCAAATCGGAACCGCCGGATACACGGCGGCGTTGGCGATTCATCGGATGGAGCAAAACGGCCAGCTGCCGGAGAACGGCCCGGTCGTTGTGACCGGTGCTACCGGCGGCGTAGGCAGCATTGCAATAGACATGCTTGAAGGACGCGGCTACGAGGTTGTGGCCCTCACGGGAAAAGCGGCGGAAGAGGACTACCTCAAGAGTATCGGCGCTCGCCGAGTCCTGCTGCGTGATCAGCTCGATCTCGGAAAGCGCCCGATGGAAAAAGCAGAGTGGGCGGGGGCTATCGACAATCTCGGTGGCGACTACCTGACCTGGCTCACGCGAACGATGGATTATGGCGGCAATATCGCGAGCATCGGGCTTGCCTCGAGCGCCGCGCTAACGACAACCGTGTTGCCATTTATTCTGCGTGCCGTATGCCTGCTCGGCATCAATTCCGTTGACACGCCGCGCGCGCTGCGCCTGGCCGTGTGGTCACGAATTGGCAATGACCTGCGCCCGCGCCACCTCGATACGATCGGCAGCCGCACAATCAGCTTCGATGAACTACCGGATGCGTTTCCGGCGTATCTCGAGGGTTCGGTCACAGGCAGGGTAGTTGTGAAGATTGGCTAGCGCAGAATGCGCCGAGACTCGGGCCGGACACTATTCCGCCTCATGTCTCGATCCCGCTTGACGGGAGCTCGCTGTGCTGCGCTTTACTTCGGCTGAACAGTGTCCGGCCCAAGCCCGGCAGCGGCGGCGCACGACCATCCACCACGCAAAAATTGACCGGACGGTCCATTTGGGAAACGTGGTCGGCGTGGTTTAAAATCGCTGCGGCAACAATTCTAATGCCGATTAAAATTACGCCTGAGACCACTTCGGAGGACAGATCACATGAGTGCAGGAGCACGTTTTTGCGCCGCGCTCGACGCTGAGCGGCCACTGCAAATTGTTGGCACGATCAACGCCTTTACTGCCTTGCTCGCGCAAAGGGCCGGGTTCAGGGCGATCTATCTGTCGGGTGCCGGCGTCGCGAACGCGTCTTTTGGCCTGCCGGATCTTGCGATGACGACGCTGAACGACGTTTGCGAGGACGTCCGCCGAATCGCCTCGGCGACGGACGTGCCGCTGCTCGTCGATGCCGATACCGGCTGGGGAAGCGCGTTCATGATTGGCAGAACGATTCGTGAATTGACCTGGGCTGGGGCGGCGGGCTGCCATCTCGAGGATCAGATTGCGGTCAAGCGCTGCGGTCACCGGCCGGGCAAGGCACTCGTTGACCCTCCGGAAATGTGTGATCGCATCAAGGCGGCGGTTGATGGTCGCATCGACGATCAATTCGTCATCATGGCGCGCACCGACGCGCACGCGGTCGAAGGCCAGCAGGCGGCACTGGAGCGTGCCGCGGCCTACGTCGAGGCTGGTGCCGATATGATTTTCGCAGAAGCGCTGACGACGCTCGAGGAGTACCGGCAGTTCACGGACGCGATAAAAGTACCGGTGCTCGCCAATCTGACCGAGTTCGGCAAAACGCCGCTGTTTACGATCGATGAGCTCGGTCAGGCGGGCGTGCGCATGGCGCTGTATCCGCTCAGCGCTTTCCGCGCCATGTCCGCGGCAGCGCTGGATGTCTATACCAACCTGCGCAAGGAAGGCACGCAAGCCGCTTCATTGGAAAAAATGCAAACGCGTATGGAGCTGTACGACGTCCTCGGTTATCAGGCCTATGAGCACAAGCTCGACGAGCTTTTTGCCGAGCAGGGAATCAAGACAGGAAAAGACTGACTCCCGCCATAAAGAAAGCGGGCAAGGAAGAGACGAATGGCAGAAACGAAAAAAACAGGCGGGCTGGCCGGCGTAACGGCGGGCAAGACAGAATTGTGTACCGTGGGCAAGGAGGGCGCGGGCCTGACCTACCGCGGCTATGACATTTATGATCTGGCAGATAATGCGACATTCGAAGAGGTCGCGTACCTGCTTTTGCACGGCAAGCTGCCCAATCGTGCCGAGCTCGACAGCTACATCAAGAAGATCAAATCGCTGCGCGGCCTGCCCGACGGATTAAAGACTGTGCTCGAAATGGTGCCGGCCGACGCGCACCCGATGGACGTGCTGCGGACGGGCGTTTCGTTTCTGGGCAACATCGAGCCCGAGGGCGACTTTTCGAATCAGCAACACGTTGCGGACAGATTGCTGGCGTGTTTGCCATCGATGCTTTTGTACTGGCACCGCTACCACAGCGACGGAACACGGATTGACACCTCAACGGATGACGACAGCATCGCCGGACACTTCTTGCATATGCTGCACGACAAGCCGCCCCCTGAGTTGCATCAGAAGTGCCTCGACACGTCGCTGATTCTGTACGCCGAGCACGAATTCAATGCGTCGACGTTTGCTGGCAGAGTCATCACCGGCACGTTGTCCGATATGCACTCCGCGGTTAGCGGCGCGATCGGCGCGCTGCGCGGTCCGCTGCACGGCGGTGCTAACGAGGCCGCGATGGAGCTGATTCAGAAATTCGACTCCGCCGCGGACGCCACGGCGGGCGTGAAGGGCATGCTGGAACGCAAGGAGTTGATCATGGGCTTCGGTCATCGCGTTTACACGACGTCCGACCCGCGCAACTCGGTCAACAAGGCCATGGCCGAAGAAGCGGGCAACATGAATCTCTATGACGTGTCCGAAGCAATCGAGAAAGTCATGTGGGACGAGAAGAAGCTGTTCGCCAACGCCGATTTCTTTGCGGCGAGCGTGTATCACTTCATGGGCATTCCGACTTATTTGTTTACGCCGATTTTCGTCTGTTCGCGAATCACGGGTTGGACTGCGCACATCATGGAGCAGCGTGCAGACAACAAACTGATTCGTCCTGCTGCCGAATACGTCGGCCCGCCGCTGCAGGAGTGGGTGGCAATCGAAGACCGCGACTGAGCGCGCCAGACACCAATATTCGGAGATACCATGTCCAGCATTGATATTCGGTCGGCGAAACGCGCCGACTGGGACAAAGAGCTCGTCGACATTGCGGATTTCGTCTGCGAGACGAAAATCGACAGCGAGCTCGCGTTCGAAACAGCGCACTACTGCCTGATGGACACGCTCGCCTGCGGTTTCCAGGCGCTCGACTACCCGGCATGCACCAAACTGCTTGGTCCCGTCGTTCCGGGCGCGACGCTTGCCGGCGGTGCGCGCGTTCCCGGCACTTCGTACGAACTCGAGCCGGTCATGGCGGCATTCAACATCGGCGCCATGAACCGCTGGCTCGACTTCAATGACACCTGGCTTGCGGCCGAGTGGGGTCATCCGTCCGATAACCTCGGCGGCATACTCGCCGTTGCCGATTACCTGAGCCGGCAGAACCGGGCGGCAGGCAAAGATCCGCTCACGATGCACGACGTTCTTGATGCAATGATCCGCGCGCATGAGATTCAGGGCGTGCTGGCTCTCGAAAACAGCTACAACCGCGTCGGTCTCGATCACGTGCTGCTCGTACGCATTGCCTCGGCCGCGGTCGTCACGCGTATGCTCGGTGGTGACAAGGAAAAGGTGCAGAACGCCCTGTCTCACGCCTGGATCGATGGCGGCTCTCTGCGCACTTACCGGCATGCGCCCAACACGGGTTCACGCAAGAGCTGGGCGGCGGGAGACGCGACGAGTCGCGCGGTGCGGCTGGCGCTGATAGTGATGACCGGCGAGATGGGCTACCCGTCGGCGCTGTCGGCGAAAACATGGGGTTATTACGACGTGCTGTTCAAGGGCAAGCCGTTCGGTTTTCAGCGCGGCTACGGCAGCTACGTGATGGAGAACGTGCTGTTCAAGATCTCCTTCCCGGCAGAGTTCCACTCGCAGACTGCGGTTGAGGCGGCGATGACGCTGCATCCCGAGGTAAAGGGTCGAATCGGGGAAATAGATAAGGTCGTCATCGAGACGCAGGAGGCAGGCGTTCGCATCATCGACAAGACCGGTCCCCTCGACAACCCGGCCGATCGCGATCACTGCATTCAGTACATGACAGCGGTGCCGCTGATCTTCGGGCGGCTCACGGCGGCCGATTACGAAGACGACGTGGCAGGTGATCCGCGCATCGACGTGTTACGCGACAAAATGGAAGTGCGCGAGAACGAACAGTTTACGAAAGACTACTTCGACCCCGGGAAGCGCTACATCGGCAATGCCGTGCAGGTATTTTTTAATGATGGCAGCAGCACGGATCGCATCGCGGTTGATTTCCCGATTGGCCATCGCGAACGACGCGATGAAGGCATTCCGGTCTTGAAGCAGAAGTTCATCGACAGCGTATCGCCAAAGCTCGCCGCAAATCAGTGGGACACGCTGAATGCACTGTGCGCGGACCGCGAGAAACTGGCCGCGACGGCGGTCGATGATTTCATGGCGCTACTCGT
>CAMYMP010000362.1 GCA_947259435.1 uncultured Woeseiaceae bacterium | reverse complement strand
TGGCAATTGGATAGTTAAGCAGCGTGGCGCCATGAACCGTGCCTCCCTGTGTGCTCAGCTCGAGCTCGAGCACGACGGTCGCGACGCGAATGACGGGCGCGCTCGTGGGCGCGTCCGGGACCATCGGCGAGTCAACTGATGGCAAAACATCCGGCGCCTCGACTGCCGTGTCGCTCAGTTCCGGGATGCTGCCGTCGGGCGGTTCAATCGCTGGCGCCTCGGTTACGGCCGGCGGTGCAACAGGCTTCGGGCGGTAGTCCTGGACCCAGGCCTGGTACGTCAACCAGACCATCATTCCAAAAAATGCCCAGATCAGCAGTCGTTGGTTATCCATACATTCCTATTCCTGTTCCGCCGGGTCGCCGGTGGCCTCCTGACATTTTTGCCAGTGGCCGAGCAAACTGCCGAACAGCTTTTGGTTTGTTGCTGACCTGGCCGCCGGTTGATTGATGACGACGATGTCCAGTCCAGCCAGCTTCGCCTGATGTTGTCGAAACGACTCTCTGACGACGCGTTTGATTCTGTTTCTGCCGGTTGCCTCGCGACAGCTCTTCTTCGAAATTGCCAGCCCGAGCCGGGCAATGTTTGTCTTGTTGTCTCTGCAAAGCACCGTAAACCATTTATCGCGGCTGCGCGTGGCTTTTTTGAACACGCGACCAAAACCAGCGGCGTTAAGCAGCCGGTTTTCTTTTTGGAGCCGGAAGTTAGCGCTGCCAGCCAAGAGAGACGGTTCTGTCGCCGGCGACTGCGCCGCCGATCAGGGCGTGAGCTTGGCGCGACCTTTTGCGCGGCGGCGCTTCAATACAAGGCGCCCCCTTTTGCGCGGCGGCGCTTCAATACAAGGCGCCCGGCTTTTGTCGCCATGCGGGCACGAAATCCGTGTGTGCGGGCACGCTTGATTTTGCTCGGCTGATACGTACGTTTCATTTGCCTGGTACCTGGGTTTTCTGCAAGCCGCTCAATGACCTGCGGTCCGGAAGGGCGGCAAGATTACGCAGATGACCCGACAGTGTCAATAGACTGGCCCTAACGCGACGCCGGCGCGCAATGCAGACAGTTTAGCCGGCTTATCTGGCGGCGCATTAACAGACGGTATAGACTGCCCGGTCTTCATTCTAATAACGATGATTCGCACGATCTTTGGGGACTCAATTGGCAGCGGAGATGATGCTCTGGAACCGGTGCGTCCGTGACCTTCAGGCGGAGCTGCCCGAGCAGGAATTCAATACCTGGATCCGGCCGCTGCAGGCCGTCGAAGAAGGGTCTGTCTTACGCTTGCTGGCGCCAAATCGCTTTGTCGTCGACTGGTTGCGAAATCACTATCTCGAGCGAATTGTCAAAATGGTCGACGACCACGGCCAGCAAGTGGAGCTCGTTGTGGAGGTCGGCTCGCGGCACGTGCCGCCTGCGGCGACCAACGGCAAGCGGTCAGCGCCGTCTCCGGTCAAGGTGCAGCCGACAACGACAATCGAGCCGCGCCTTAACCCGGCATTTACGTTTGCAGGCTTTGTAGAGGGCAAGAGCAACCAGCTGGCGCGAGCCGCCGCAACCCAGGTCGGCCAGAATCCCGGCAAATCGTATAATCCGCTGTTCATTTATGGTGGCGTCGGCCTGGGCAAGACGCATCTGATGCACGCGATCGGTAACTCGATGCTCGACAAGACGCCGGCCGCGCGTGTGGCCTATGTTCACTCGGAGCGTTTCGTCGGAGACATGGTTCGTGGCCTGCAGCACAACAAGATTTCCGAATTCAAGCGGTCTTACCGCTCCCTGGATGCTCTACTGATTGACGACATACAGTTTTTCGCCGGTAAAGAACGCTCACAAGAGGAGTTCTTTCACACGTTTAACGAGCTACTTGAAGGGCAGCGCCAGATCGTGCTGACGTGCGACCGTTATCCGAAAGAAGTCAATGGCCTCGAGGAGCGGCTAAAGTCGCGATTCGGCTGGGGCCTGACCGTTGCTATCGAACCACCAGAGCTCGAGACATCGGTAGCGATTTTGATGAGCAAGGCCAGCGCAGAGGGCATCAATCTGCCTGAAGAAGTCGCCTTCTTTATAGCAAAAAGAATCCGCTCGAACGTCCGCGAGCTCGAGGGCGCACTGCGCCGTGTAATTGCCAACTCGCGGTTTACCGAGAGACCAATCAATCTTGATTTTGCCAAAGAAGCCTTACGGGACCTGCTTGCTTTACAGGCCCGCCTCGTATCAATTGAAAACATTCAGAAGACCGTTGCCGAATACTTCAAAATTCGAGTGGGCGACTTGCTTTCCAAACGCCGCAGCCGATCGATCGCGCGGCCCAGACAAATCGCCATGGCGCTCGCTAAGGAATTGACAAACCATAGCCTGCCGGAAATAGGCGATGCGTTCGGTGGCAGAGACCATACCACCGTGCTGCACGGCTGCCGGCGTGTCTCGGCGCTTCGAGAGACGGATAAGCGCATAGATGACGATTATTTGAATTTGTTGAGAACTCTGACAGGATAATGTGGATAAGCCGTGGACAACTTCATAACGGCGATTTATCCACAGGCTGCACACAGGTGCAGGGTATTTGATGCACCGGGTTAGAGTACGACTTTTGAGCTTTAGGTTATTGTTTTATAAGGTAAAAATTATTTTATCCACAGGAGCGGTGGTGCCTAATAATAACAATAAAAGAATAATATCCAATATTTATTAACAGGTGGAACCTATGAAGTTAAGCGCTGCTCGGGATGTGCTTCTGAAGCCCCTTCAGGCTGTGATCGGTGTGGTCGAACGCCGCCAGACGATGCCCATTCTTTCGAACGTGCTCTTGGTAGCGAAAGGCAATGAGTTGTCCGTAACAGCTACGGATCTCGAGGTTGAGCTCGTTGCGCAGACCGAGGTTAGCGTTGAAACCGGCGGAGAAATAACGGTGTCCGGGCGAAAACTTCTGGATATTTGCAGGGCATTGCCGGAAGGCTCCGATGTCGATATCAGCGTGAGCGGGGAAAAAGCCATTGTGCGATCGGGCAGGAGCAAATTCAGCCTGGCGACGTTACCAGCAGCGGAATTCCCGAGCATTGAGGACATCAAGGCCGGGCAGACTATTGCGGTTGATCAGGAAGTGCTGGGCCGGTTGATCGAAAAAACACACTTTTCAATGGCGCAACAGGATGTGCGCTATTACCTCAACGGTATGTTGTTGGAAACGGGGGGCAAGCATCTGCGAGCGGTTGCGACGGATGGGCATCGGCTGGCGCTTTGTCAGGCTGAGCTGGCCGGTGCCGCACTGGATGAACAGCAGGTTATCGTGCCGCGCAAAGGTGTCCTCGAGCTGCAGCGCCTGATGAGTGGTGAAGGCTCCGTGAACATAGAGCTTGGGCCAAATCATGTGCGAATTCAGCTGGATGGAATTCGATTTACGTCCAAGCTCATCGATGGTCGTTTTCCGGAGTACGATCGGGTTATCCCGAAAGAATCGAGCAATAAGCTGACCGCGGACCGTAATGCCCTCAAGGGCGCGTTACAACGGACCGCGATTCTTTCCAACGAGAAGTACCGCGGGATTCGGCTCATAATCCGCGATAGCGGTGTCGTCATGCAGGCGCACAATCCGGAGCAGGAAGAGGCGGAGGAAGAACTCGAGGTCGGGTACAGCGGTGAAGATATCGAGATTGGCTTCAACGTCAATTATCTGCTGGACGCACTGGGAGCCGTCGATGGCGAAGAGGTGACGCTTTCAGTGCTTGACGGAAACTCAAGCTGTCTGATCCAACAGCCCGGTGAAGATGACAGCAAGTTTGTTGTTATGCCGATGCGCCTGTAGGAGCATTTGGGTTCGAACGCCGTGCCAATTCAGCAGTTTACGGCGCGCGATTTTCGCTGCTTGCAGAGCGTTGAACTCGATGCGGATCCCAAAAATAACCTGATTTATGGACCCAATGCGTCTGGCAAGACGAGCGTGCTG